>CAKZVN010000175.1 GCA_937922105.1 uncultured Litorilinea sp. | reverse complement strand
ACTACAGCAACTCGTTGACAATGGTATCCGCCGGCGGGTTACCTTGCGAATAGTTGCGGCGGCAACTCTCATAGATGATCGTGCCGCCTTGTTGCCAATAGGCATAGAGCGCCTTCATCTCGTCTTGGCTGAACTGGAGTGCGGCGCTGCCCACCACATAGAGCGCGTCATAGCGCGCCAAGTCGCTGCTCAGGGTCAGACCGCGGTCTACCCACGCCTGGGCGACGCCTGTCTGGCGCAAGGCGGCCGCGACCGCAGCCATCCCTTCGCCATGGCGCGTGCCCTCGGCCCCGCGCAAGGTGACCACCCCCACCGCCAGGATAGGCGTCTGGGGCGCGCCGATAGAACGCCGGAAGCGCAAGTCAATCTCGCCGGCGCGCGGATGGTCCGGGTCTGTCGCGTTGACGATCGGAGCGCCGGTCTCGCGCCGGCGGATGCGCGCCAGTTCCACATGGGGCGTAGCCGGCAATTCCGCCACAGCCTCCAACGTATACTGCGACCGCACATAAAGAGGGGCATCTTCCTGGATGCGACTCCCTTCTCCCTGGGGGCGGCTCTCATGATAGGTGGCGACCAGATAGAACGTGCCGCCCGTCGGTCCCAGATCATAAGTACGCGGCTCCGGGATCACGATGATCTGCCCGATGGGGTCCACCGCCACACCAGGCAAGACATAGACGGTGCTGTCCGCCGGCTCCCCTGCGATCACCTCCAACCCCGCCACAATCCCCGCGCCATGTTGCAAGAGCGCATGGAAGCGGCTGAGCAGGCGATGGTATTCATGCGCCTCCTCCCACACCTCCGCCGTGACCGCCATGCCGTCAACGGCGCGGATGCGTTTGCGCGGAAAGAGTCCCAAAAGTTCACGCGTAAACATGCGCTCTCCTTGTTTCGTAATCGCTAGAGTGGGTGGCTTGCTCGCCCTGTCGTTGTCATTCCGGGGAGCGCATCGACGGCGACTCGGCGATCAAACCTCTAAGCGTCGAGAATCTCCAGGCGGTAACTGGTGTGGGCGGGTTTCTCAGCCAAAATCACCCGCTCGATCAGGGCACGGCGCTTCGCCTCCAAGCGTGCCACCTCACGCGCCGCAGCCTCACCTGCCAGGCCCGGCGGCGGCGTAAGCGGCGCCAGACGCACTTGCACCGTGAAGGTATGCGGCTGGTTGGCAGTGCCCAACGCTACCCCGACGCCCAGCTGTGCGCCTCGCCCCAGCACAAAGTTACGCGCCCGTCGCTCGCTGATCTCCACCGGGTTGCGCGTCAGGATTTCCAAATAGCGTTGCAGCGCCACCCGCGTGCCGCGACGCCGGTAGAGCCACATGACGATTCCCAACAGTTCGCGGCGCTGGTCTTCGGCCAAACTCTCGTCCAACGTCAAATTGAACCACCCCGCCAACCAGGGCAAGAACTCCTTCGGCGTCAGGTCGGGGTCGAAATAGTGCTCGATGCCCTCGATCTGGCGGTCAATCGGCGCCCAGAAACTCTCAAAGAGCATCAAGAAGCGCGACATGAAGTCGTCTTGCTCATAGAGCGCCGGTAAGTAGTTCAGGTAGCGGCTCTTGGTCTCGACTGCGAACTCCACCGTCTCGGTGATCGGCTCCTGCGCGGCGAAAGCCGGCGCGGTGAGGGCGGCTGTGCTGCGCAAGCTCACCGGCTTGGTCGCGGGCAACACCAACGCGCTGGTGACAAAGGTGTAGACTGCCCCCGCCTCCTGCGCTTCGGCAACCTCCCAGGTCAACAAGGGCGCGGTCTGGGCCGCGCCCCCGCCATCCCGGTCGGGCAACGCCAATGGAAACGGTTCACCGTCGGCGCCGGGCAACAGCAACGGCTCGCGCGCTTGGGTCACTTGTCGCTCGCCCAGCAACGGCAACCACGCAACATTGTCCGCCTGATAACTGTCCACCTCCACACCGGGGGGCAGGAAAATTTGCAACGTAAAGCCGGTCACAGCTTGGAGCACGCGCACCCGCGTATAGAAGGTGACCAATTCGCCGGGATAGCGGCGATAGTGATCCACCACATGGTCCAGCCCCAGGGCAACCCCCGCGCCGGGGGAAGCGTCCGGGGCGCTGCGCGCACCGTCCCGGCGCGCCATCCCATAATCGGCGGGCGCGTCGTCGAGCACCACGACAGGCGGCGGGACAGAGGTTGCGCCGGGCGTGATGCCCGCATCCATCGGGTCGCTCATAGCTCCACCAACTCTACGTCATGGTCCAACGAGCAGATCACCGCATCCGCGGGCAGTTGCAGAACCTTACCGGTGACCGGCGTCAGCGGAGGACCGTCGCTGCCTGCCACGCTGTCGGCAAAGCGGTCCAACTGGCCCAGAGGCGGCGCTTCTTTGCTGGGCAGGATGGGCCGCCGGCGCAGCTGCACATCCAGCACATGCTTGACCCCAGGGACTTGCTGGATCACCGAATAGAGTTCGGCGACATAGAGCGAGCGGCCAAAGGGCCAGCCCTCCCAGTCCGGTGGCACAACGCCCTCAGGCAAAAGCGATTCGCCCGGCGCGGGCAGCGGCGTCAGATATTGGCGTAGCACCTCCGCCACCCGGCCCACCACCACCTCCCCGCGACTAAACTCGTCCAGCACGATCTCGGCGCGCACCTGCACCCCCACATACTGGGGTTCACGCACACGCAGCGTAGTGGTCAAAAGGCGATACTGGTCCAAGTGCTGCTGGATACGGGCGATCAACTCCGCGGACAGTTCCAACCGCGAAAAGTCTCCGGCATGGACAGCCTCGGCGACCGCGGGAATGATCAACAGTTCCACCATACCCGGCGGCAACCCGTTTGCCACGCTGCCGGGGGCCAAACACTTGACGCGCGCAATCTCGCGCCCCACCGCAAGGGCGAGATTCTCGAAGTCTTCGGCAGTCACGGCGCGGTATTGGGCGCGCATTTCGCGCCGTGCGCGTTCCTGCGCCTCAGCCAGCGTCTCCTGGTCGCGCCCACCGGAAGCCCGCCGCATGTTGGTGACGCGGTCCACATAGGGCACAGCCGAGCGCATCACCGTAATGCGCCCGGCGGGAACATTGCCCGCCACACCGCCGCCATAGCGATATTGGTTGATGCGGATGCGCCGACCCACCTCCGGTACACGACCGTACTGGCGCACGCTGCCGTCCGGCTGGCGCACACTGGGGCCGAAGCGCACTTGCCCGGTGGCAGCCTCCAACACAAAATGGCGGTCGTACCGTTCCGAGCGCGAGAAATCTTTGACGCGCTGCCAGGGGACATAGACCAGCCGCCCGTTGCGGAGTTCCTCCACCTCCACCGTCTCCCCTTCGCGCAACTCCAACACGGGGGAAAAGTTGAGTTGGAAGCTCTGTCCCGGGTCACCGGTGCTCACGCCCAACTCCTCGAAATAGGTGAAGACTGCATGGGTCGCTGTAGTGGTCGCACCCAGCGCGTGCGCTTCGACCCCCACCACGCGCGGGGACTCGGTATAGCGCCCCTGGCTGGCGCGTCGCGGCTCGAAACGGCAACGCAACCAAAACGCCGTGCGTCCATAGACCTGGTCCGGGCGCATGGCAGCGGGCAAGTAGAAGGTGATGTCGCCCTCCTCGTTGTTGAGACCGCCCGTGGTGTCGCGCTCGCCTTCCAGCGCGCTGGGCAGAATCTCGGTCCACACCCCATCGCCCATCGCGCACTCCCACACCAACGGCGGGTCCTCGCGGCGAATGCCCACTGCCTCGGTGCGCTGGCAACGAAAGCGCAAACGGATGACATGCCCGGCGATGTTGTTCTCCGGCTCGAAGCCGAGATAAAAGGTAGCACCGGGCTGGGGCCTGCCGGCGCCGAACACCGGAAACGGCTCGAAGGCCAAGCGCGGCAGATAATTGCGATGGAAATCCTCGCCGCGCAGTTGGCTCAAGACCGGTCCGGTGATGACCAACGGCTCCTCGGTGGTAAAGACCACCTCCGGCGCGTCGGGCGTTGCCGTGGTGGCGACTTCCAGCCCGCGCGGGATGACGGCGCGCAGGTCCTCTGCCAACGCAAAGGGCAACGGAATGGAAAGGCGGAAGGTCAACTCGGCGCGCGCGCTGGCTGCGGGCATCAACTCCACGCCGATCATGTCCAAAAATTTCACATAATTCTTATCCGGCACCTGGTTCAAGCGGTACAGCATCTGCTCGGTCATCCAGGCGAACAGTTCGATCAGCGTGATCCCCGGGTCGCTGACGTTGTATTCGGTCCATTCGGGACAGTAGCGAATGATGCGCAGGCGCGCCTCGTCCACGAGATCGCGCTGGAACCGCAGGTCATCCAGATTCGGCGCGGGCAGAGCCATGCGCTACTCCTCCCCCATGATGTAAAACGGATAGACAATGCTGCGTTGGTCGTGGGTCGCCTTGATTTCGTACTGGATTTCCACCAAAAGCGCACTCGGCTCGTTGGGGTCGCTGTCCACCGTCACATCCAACAGATCAATGCGCGGCTCCCAGAATTCCAATGACTGACGCACATACATGGCAAGGAGGCTGCGCGTTGCCGCATCGTTGGGCGCAAAGACCAACTCCCAGGCACGACAGCCGAACTCCGGGCGCATCACCCGCTCGCCGGGAATCGTCCCCAGAATGATACCGATGGCTTGTTCGATGTCGCTGGCTCCGGTAACCAACGCCAGCTCCCCGCGCGCGTTCACCTGCAGCGGGAAAGCCAATCCCTGACCGAGAAACTCTTTGTCGCGGTTCAATCCGTCCATGCGTATGTCCTCTCCCTCGCCAAAACCCTGGGACGTATCGGGTCACGGCCCGATCAGAACCATGGTTGCGCCCTTGATGATGGTATCGGGCGGCCCGGTGCACGTCGCCGTATCGGTCACGCGTGCCGCGGGCAACCCGCCGATCAAGACCATGGGCGCGCCCGGCCCTGTAATCGGCCCGCCCACATGCGGAACCGGCCCCGTGAACATGGGACAGGTGTGCATATCGGTCACACGCGCCGCAGGCATCCCCTCAATCAAGACCATCGGGAACCCTCCGACAATGACCCCGCCGTGGGCCGTCTGATCCCCCATGCGTGCCGCCGGAAATGGCATCGAATCCCTCCCTATCTCTCCGCGCCACCCAATTGGTCCGCTCGCTATGTAGCCGTCATTCTGAGGAGCGCAGCGACGAAGAATCCCGACAGACCAACAAGAGGAGGATGCTTCCCTTCACTGCGCTCAGGGCGGGCAGCTGCGCGCGGCATGACGACGGCGTCGCGACTTTTCAGACAGAATCTAGTTGAGCATGATCGGTTTGCCTTCCACCACCGTCGGGCCGGAAGCCTTGACCCAAACCGACGACTGTCCTTCCACAATCGCCGCCGACGCCTTGAGGTTCGCCATGGTCTTGCCTTCCGCCACCAAGTTCACGCCCGCGGTGATGTCCGCATTGGCCTTGGCGTCGAGCTTCATATTTGTCCCTGCGCTGGCTTCCAACGCCATCCCGGCTTTGATGGTCACATTCTTAGCCGCTTCCAGCGTCAGGTTCCCCGCCGCCGACTTGATGGTGATGTCGCTGTCCGCCAAGATGGTGACGGTATTCTTCACCGTATCAATGAAGATACGTTGTTTACCGCTCTTGTCCTCGATCAAAATCGAGGTCTTGTCGTCCGAATCATCGAAGACCACCCGATGGCCCAGGCGTGTCTTGATGATGCGATGGATCGTCTTGCCGTTGGCGTGCGCGGTGGCGTTAGCCTCCGGCGGCTTGTCCTTGCCGTTCCACAGCACACCGATGATGTAGGGATAGTTGACATCTCCATGCTCGAAGGCAATCAGCACCTCGTCGTTGACTTCAGGCAGGAAGTAGAAGCCACGCTCCGCCCCGGCAAAGGGCGACGCGATGCGTGCCCATGCACTGGCAACTTCCGCGCCGTCCGCCGTTGCCAGCCAGGGGTATTTGACCTCCACGCGACCGATCTTGAGCGGGTCGCCGTGCACATTGGTCACTAGCCCCACCACCATCCCGTAGATGCGCCCGCTCGCCGCGCCCAACGGAGCCTGGGGATGCAACAGATTGTTGACAGTCTGCGGATAGCGCCCGGTGACCGTGATGTGGGTCTCATAAGAACCGCGCGCATAGATGTGGGTGGCGTTGGTCACAAAATACTCGCCGCTGAAGCGTTTGCCCATGCCGGTCAATTTCACATAAATACCGGCACGAATGGACCCTGCGCCATAGCAGACCCCCTCTGCCTCGATAAAGTGCCCCTCCTGGTCGCGCGCCCGCGCCTCCACAATCGCCTTTGCTTCGTCGGCGGTGGTGATCACATGATCCACCACCACCTGAGTAGACGCGCCGAAGCTTTTTTGCGCCAATGCCGCGCCGGTGCTGTTCAACCCGTTTTTGCTCCAAAATTGCTCGGGCGCTTTCTTGGCGCTGATCGGCTGCTTCTTCTCCACGTCCCAGCCGCGCACCTCATGTTCTTTGGCTTGGTGCGCCGCGGACGCGCGCAGCCGGAAGCTGCGCAGGTTCGTCCCCAAGTCCAGCGTGACCGTCGCCGCGGATGTCGGCTTGACGAAATAAAGCTCGCTGCCTTTGACATAGAGTTGGAAGCCGATGCGCCGCGCCCGCTCGGTCAAAAACTCCATGTTGGTCTGGTTATATTGCAGAACATACTTGTGGCGCACTGTGGTGGTGTCGGTCTTGGCGGTCAAGCCCGCGACTTTGGCAACCTTCGCCACGATGTCGCTGTCGGTCATGTCGGTGTAAGTCTGGGTATAGCGCCCGAAGTGCAGCCGGTGACCGCGATCATAGCCGCGAATCACCAACTCGTGCTGCCCGTCCGCGTTGAACTCCGGCTCCAACGACACGATTTCGCCGTCGAAGACCTCCTCGTTGCCTTTGGGCATGCCCAACACTTCCGCGGGAAAGAGCTTCACCTTCACCGGTACACCGATCTTGAGCGAACTGTCGTCCACCCAGGTAAAGTCCGGGTCGTGCACGCGGATGGTCAACATGGAGGGCAGGTTGTAGGTCTGGTCCACCACCAATTCCTCCAGGTCGGCTTCCAGGTCATCGCGACCCTTGCCGTCAATCGTGATCGAAACGGCAGATAAATTGACCAACGGCTTATCAGGCATGAGACGCTCCGCCTATTCCAACGGCACGATCTTCAAGACTTGACCGGGGACGAGGGACATGGGGTTGAGCAAGCCGTTATGCTCCGCCAAATGCCGCCACGCATTCGAGTCGCGATAGACCTGATGCGCGATCCAGTCCAGGCGTTGACCACGTTCCACCACCCAAGTGCGCCGCACTTCCGTGCGCGAAGTCGGATTTTGTCCAGCCTTCTTCTTGTCGTCCCACGCTTGGCGAAAGGTAACGTCTACCGTAGCGCGCAGCGGCGTCCCGTCTTTCTTGAAGAATTCGAAAGTCTGGGTGATGCACTGGATGATGGCGACAAAGCTCATGAAGTTGCCCCATTGCACCAGGACCTGCTGGGGCTGCCCCTTCTTGTCCGGGTTGTCCGACGGCTTGACCATGCTCATCTTGATCAGCTTGAGATATTGGTTGCGCACGTCGGTACCGTTCTCCGTGCTGTCGAAGAGCAGTTTCACGTTCAGGGTTCCCGCCAGACCACCACTGAAGATCACCTCCGGCACATCCTCGCCGATGTCATGGCGAAATGACCAGTCATTGATCTTGGCAAGGGTCAAGGTCTCCGGGTTGAACATGCAGACCACCTTGTTGCTCGAATCCAACGAAAAGCTAGTGTCCTTATCGGTGATGTTCTCCTTGAGCGCGGTCACCGTCAGTTTGGCAATTTCACCGGTACTCATGGGCGTTCCCCTTCCTCACTCCAGACGCGGCCCACT
>CAKZVN010000174.1 GCA_937922105.1 uncultured Litorilinea sp. | reverse complement strand
GACAAGTGGGTTGACAAAGCCTGCGGGAGGTGGTATAGTCGAGCCAATGAGATCGCAGCGTCCCTGGTAAAAATGCCAGGGGTCCGAAAGGACCCCATCCCCGTAAGGGGATTAAGACCGCGCCAATGACAGTTGATACAGCGCGCGGCCTGGCCATGGTCCGAAAGGACCCCATCCCCGTAAGGGGATTAAGACACGCTCATGCTGGTACTATTTCGACCAGGGTAGTCCTGGGTCCGAAAGGACCCCATCCCCGTAAGGGGATTAAGACAAAACTCTATGCATTCCATTTTTCTCTTCCTCCTTTACGTCCGAAAGGACCCCATCCCCGTAAGGGGATTAAGACAGTACCGCCCAAATTGAAATCTGGTTTTTCATCTCTTCCTCCGTCCGAAAGGACCCCATCCCCGTAAGGGGATTAAGACGTATGAGCATTTGGTGCCGGCGAGTGCTCGAAACGAGCATCTGTCCGAAAGGACCCCATCCCCGTAAGGGGATTAAGACGCCGGGGTGTGGAAGGCAATCAAACCGACCCGGTTGAGTCCGAAAGGACCCCATCCCCGTAAGGGGATTAAGACTCCTCTCTGATCCCGGCAGCCCGGAGGACTGCCCAGGTTGTCCGAAAGGACCCCATCCCCGTAAGGGGATTAAGACCACCAGGTCTCCACGTCCCACAATTCCCACGCGTCCGGTCCGTCCGAAAGGACCCCATCCCCGTAAGGGGATTCGGATGCACCGTCCTGCCAGCTTGCAAGGCGGTGCGCCTGCGATAACACGTTCGACCGCTAAACCTTTTCCATCGAGAGCAACCCATGAAGCGCATCGTCCCTTCCCTCGTGTTCGCTGCCTTGTTGGTGGCGGCGGCTGTTGCCGGCGCGTTCGCCCAGCGCGCCGGCGCGCCCTTGCCTTTGCTGGTGGACATCCAGCAGACCATTCCCTTTACCTTGACCCTGACCCTGGACGGTCAAGTGGTGGAGGTGCCCGCCGCCGCGGACATCGACCTGGTCGTCCAAATTCGCCCCGCCGGTCATCTCAGCCCCACAGTGGTGATCGGCGAATCCGCGCCGCCGGTCGTTACCGTCTCCACACCGGTCGCGCCGGGCGCGGCGCCGTCCTCAACCTCGAGCCAGGCCGCAGGGATAGGCATCCGCCAAGAATCCGGTGGGATTGCGATCACGGTGGTGGGCCTGCGCACAGAGCGCAGCATCGAGAACTTTTTCACGGCGGACCCGGGCAAGGTCTATGTGGTGGTGGACGTAGTGATCGAAAACACGGCGCGCGACGAGGCGCCCTACACCCCCCTCTACTTCCAAGTCAAAGACGCCGACGGCTTCGAGTACAACGCCTCTTTAGTGGCGCCCGCCCCGAGCTTGAGGTCGGGTAAACTGGCGAAAGGGGAGCGGGTGCGGGGCAACGTTGCCTTTGAGACGCCGCAGAACGTGGCGGGGCTGGTCTTGTCCTTCCAGCCGCTCGTCCTCTTCGGCGACTACCAGCCCATTCGCGTCGCCCTGCCCAACCCGGAGTAGGGTGTGTCGGAAAAAAGGTCATGCTGCGCCGCGCGGTTCTCTGCTCTGGGCGCCGCAACGGGAAGACTCTCGGCAAGCGGCCCCGCGGGGCGGCTGCGCCGCCGCAGGACGGTGGCGTAGCGACTTTGCCGGCAGAACCGCGCGGCATCCTGCTTACCCGGAGGAATGCCGCCATGCGGATCCGCAAACCACGTCTGTATCTTTCCAAAAAGGGGAAATTGAGTCTCTCCGGCGGGGGCGTCAGCTTCGGCGGGCGCCATGCGCGCGTCAACTTCTCCCGCCGCGGCGTCAGTTTCAGCGGGGGGGTGCGCGGTGTGCGCTACAACAGCCGCCGCGGCTGGAATTGTGGGTTGCTGGTGGGGATGGCGTTGCTGGGCGGGGGCGGGCTGCTGCTGGGCGGCGCGTGGCTATGGGCCTAGGTCGTCTCTGCAAAGCGGGGCCGCGCCGCCGGCGCAGGGTCCCGCCCGTGCTTTGCCTGTTGGCGCGCAAGTTGCGGGTCAACGCCGCGCCGGCGGCTCACTTGACGACCATTTGCGGGTCGAGCGCGTCGCGCAGACCGTCGCCCACTAGGTTGCTGGAGAGCACGGTCAAGGTCAGCGCCAGACCGGGGAAGACGGTCAGCCACCAGGCGCTGCGGATGTAAGTCATGCCGTCGGCCAAAAGCGCGCCCCATTCGGGCATGGGCGGTTGCGGGCCGAGGCCCAGAAAGCTCAGGCTTGCCGCCACCAGGATGGCTTGCGCGGTGTTGAGGCTCGCCAGCACCACGATGGGCGCCAAGACATTGGGCAACATGTGCACCAGGATGATGCGCCCGCCCGGCGCGCCGATGCTGCGCGCGGCCTGCACATAGTCCGCGCTCTTGATCGCCAGCACGCTGCCGCGCACCACGCGCGCAAACGCGGGCATGCCGAAGAGGGCATTCGCCAAGATCACTTGGTTGACGCCCGGCCCCAAAAGCGCCACCAGCCAGATGGCAAAGAGGATGCCCGGAAAGGCCAGGATCAAATCCACCAGGCGCATGATGGTGGCATCCACCAGCGCGCCGAAATAGCCCGCCAACAGGCCCAGCGTCACGCCTAGGCTGAGGCTGAGCGCCACCGAAGCCAAGCCCAAAAAGAGCGACAGCCGCCCGCCGAAGAGCATGCGCGTATAGAGATCGCGGCCCAGCGCGTCGGTGCCCAGCCAGTGCACCGGGCCGGGCGGCGCCAGCCGGTTGGGCACGTCCCGTTGCAGCGGGTCGAAGGGGGTGAGCAGCGGCGCAAAGACCGCAGACGCCGCCAGCAACCCCAACACCACCAGCGCCAAGATCACCACGCGGTTGCGCGCAAAGCGGCGCAACGCCATAGCCCACGGGCTGCGCGTGGTGGCGGCGCGGGGCGCCAAGGTCGCGCCCACGCCCGGCGCGGCCTTATTCGTAGCGGATGCGGGGATTGACGAAGGCATAGGCGATATCCACCAACAGATTGACCAAGAGATAGATCCCCGCAATCACCAAGACCACGCCCTGCACCACCGGATAGTCGCGGTTGTGGATGGCGTTGATCGCCAGCGTGCCCATGCCGGGCAGCCCGAAGATGCGCTCGGTGATGACCGAGCCGCCCAACAGCCCGCCGAATTGCACGCCGATGAGGGTGATGGCGGGAATCAAGGCATTGCGAAAGGCATGGACCAAGACCACCGCCCGCTCGCGCAGCCCCTTGGCGCGCGCGGTGCGGATGTAGTCGCTGTTGAGCACCTCCAGCATCCCCGCGCGCGTCAGGCGGCTCAAGCCCGCCATGGCGCCGATGCCCAGCGTCAGGACCGGCAAGACCAGCCCCGCAGTGGTCATGGAGCCTTGCACCGGCAGGCTGCGCAGCCACACCGCGAAGATCAGGATCAACATGGGGCCGACCCAAAAGGTGGGCATGGACGCGCCGATCACCACCAACACGCGCAGCAGATTATCCAGCCACGAATTGGCGTAATAGGCGGTGATCACGCCCAGGCTCAACCCGATGAGCGTGGCGGTGAGCGCGGTCAAAGTCGCCAGGGTAAGGGTGATGGGCATGGCTTGCAGGATGCGCGCCGTGACCGGTTGGCGCGTGATGGCGGAGCGGCCCAAATCCCCGCGCGCCAAATTGCCCAGAAAGATGCCGAATTGGACGGGGATGGGGCGGTCCAGGCCCATCTCGCGGCGCAGCGCCTCCACTTGTTCGGGGCTGGCTTGGTCCCCCGCCAAGAGCGCCGCCACGTCGCCGGGCACCACCGTGCGCAGCATGATGAAGACCACCGCCACCAGCGCCAGCATGAGGGGGACGGCAATGATCAGACGGCGGATGATGTAGACAAGCATGGTTCAACCAAAGGCAGGAGACCCTCCGGGCCGCGCGCGCGGCCCGGAGGGTGCGGTGTGCTTAGTAGCCGATGCCGGCGTTGAAGTAGAGGGGGTTGCCGGCTACGTCGAACTCCAGGCCGACCACCTCAATGCGATAGCCCGCGTTGTTGATGGGCGCATAGAGGGGGATCAGCGGGCGATGGTCAATCAGCCAGCGCGCCACCGCGTTGATGGCCTCTTGGCGCGCGGCCGGGTCCATGGTGCTGTCGGCGATGGTCATCAGCTCGTCGTATTCGGCGCTGTTCATGCACAGGCGATTGCCGGAGCCGATGTTGGCGCCCTTGATGTGGGCCAGAATGGTGGCGTCCGGGTAGCCGAAGGAGCGCAGGAAGGCCTCCTGCTCGCAGCGGTTGGTCAGGTCGGCGATGGCTGCGGCTTCCAGGGGGCTGACTTCGACGCGGATGCCGATGTCGGCCAATTGGGACTGGATGGTCTCGGCGACGCGCCGCAGGGCCGCGGAGTCGGGGTAGACCAAGTTGAAGGCCAAGGGGGTGCCGTCGCGGACCAGGATGCCGTCCGCACCGGCGCGATAGCCGGCGTCGGTCAACAGCTGGCGCGCCAGCTCCACGTTGTTGGACTTCTCCCAGCCGTAGGCCTCCAGCGCGGGGTCATAGCCGGCAATGGAGGGGCTGAGGGGGCCGGGCAGGGCATAGGCGACGCCGTCGAAGCCCGCCAGCACGATCTCCTCACGATCAATGGCGTAGGAGATGGCCAGGCGCACGGCTTCCTCGTTGAAGGGGGCCTTGCCCCAGTTCATGCCCAGATAGGTGACGGTGGCAGCAATGCCCTGGGCCAAGTTGATCTCCGGGTTGGCTTCGGCCGCGGGCAAGTATTGCGCGGGCACGCTGGGCACGATGTTGAGTTCGCCCGTCTCCAGCGCGGAGTAGATCACCGCTTCGTCGGTCAAGTAGTTGACGCGCAAGCCCTCGGCAGGAACGGGACCGGGGTTGCCGGCAAAGGCGGGCGCCCAGGTATAGGCCTCGTTGCGCACCATGGTCACATGGCTGTCGGGCACCACCTCCACGACGCGGAACTTGCCCGTGCCCACCGGACTCATGCCGAAGTTGTCGCGGCCCAGCTCTTCATACGCGGTGGGGGAGACCATGTAGATGATGAAGAGGTCGCTGAGGATGGGCGCATAGGGGTTGAGCAGGTTGAAGACCAGGGTGTACTCGTCGGGCGCTTCCACCGACGCCACCTGGCGCATGAGGTTGCGGCCCACCTGCGCGCCCGCTTCGGGGTTGAAGTAGCGGTCGAAGTTCCACTTGGCCGCGGCCGCGTTGAAGGGCGTGCCGTCGTGGAAGACCACATCCTGGCGCAAGGTGAAGGTGACGGTCAGGCCGTCTTCCGAAAAGCTGAAGCTCTCGGCCAAATGGGGCACAAACTTGCGCTCCGGGTCGGTGGTCACCAGCGCATCATAGAGGGAGGAGTGGATGGTGGTGAACCAGGGGGTGACGAAGGGGTCGGCGCTGTAGTAGCCGCCGGTCTCCACCACCAAGAGTTGACCGCCCACTTGGGTGGGCGCGGCGGCGGCGTCACCCGGCGCAGCCGGGGCCGCGGGGGCCACAGGCGCAGCACAGGCCGCCACCAACAGGAGGGTGAGGAGCAAGGCTCCCCAAGTGCGTAGGGTTCGGTGCATGGCTCTTTCTCCTAGTAGGTTGAACGGTCGGGGCAAGCCGCCCCGTCAATACGGTAGGGAGGAACGGTGTCCGGTTATGCCGAGCGTCGCACGTCCTGCCGAGCGTAGCGTGTCATGCTGAGCGCAGGGCAGCATCCCCTGCGCGGACTCAGGCGCGGCGGTGATAGATGCGCCCACCGATGTGCAGGCCCGTGATGCGGCCCGCCTCGTCGCGCAGGAAGTGGCCCTCCGCGCCTTCCATGGAGCCCTCGAAGGCCTGGATGCGCGCCGGGCCGGTGAAGACAAAGGGCGCGGGCGGCGGCGCGGGGGGCGGCGGCGTCTCCTTTTCCGGGAAGCCGCCCTTCGGTTTGGAGGCCAAGACCAGCCCGCCCTCTTGGGCTGTGATGGTCAAGTCCGCCAGGGCCGCGCTGTAGTCGCCGGTAAACTCCGCCAGCGCATCCGCGTCCAACGTCAAGCGCGGCGGCTCGGCGATGCGCACGTCCAGGAAGGTCTCCAGCGCGCGCTTGATCATGGCTGCGTTCAAGAGACGGCCGCGGCTGCCGTTGGTGGTGAGAGCCAGGGCAAAGCCGCGCTCCGGCACCATCTCGAAGGCAGAAAATTGGCCCGTGGTGGCGCCGCCGTGGCCCACGGTGCGCAGCCCGCCCCGATAGTGGATCAGCCAGCTGATGCCCACCTCGTCGGCCAAACTCACGCCCCGGCGCTGGGTCTGTTGCATGGCGTGCACGCTTGCGGCGGAGAGCAGCCGCGTGCCGTCGGGCGCGGTGCCGTCGCCCAGATGAAACCGGGCGTAGCGCAGCTGGTCCGGGATATTGGCGATGATGCCCCCCGCGGGGTAGGCCGAGCGGTTCAAGGCCCACGGCTCCGCAATCTTGGCCTCCCCCTCCTCCGGCGTGTAGTGGCCCACCGCGGTGCGGTGGATGATGACCTCTTCGGGGAAGAAGAAGGACATGGTCATGCCCAACGGCGCCAGCAGCATCTCGCGCACGACGTCTTCATAGGGCTTGCCGCACACTTCCTGGATGACCAACCCCGCCAGGCTGAAGCTCGCGTTGTTGTAGGCCCAGCCTTCGCCCAGGGGGAACTCTTGGGGCAGCTCCACCATGCGCTCCATGTAGCGGCGCAGCGCGTCCTCCCCGCGTCCGGTGTTGAGGAAGAAATCGCCCACCCAGCCCGCGCAGTGGGTGAAGAGATGGCGCAAGGTGGCGCCGGCCGCGGCGGCTTCGTCGGCGAGGCGAAAGTCGGGCAAATAGGTGCGGATGGGCGCGTCCAGGTCGAGCTTGCCCGCCTCCACCAGGCGCATGGCGACGGTGGCGGTGAAGGTTTTGGTGGTGGAGCCGATCTGGAAGAGGGTCTCGTCGTTGACAGGCAAGGGGTGGCGCAGGTTGTGGACGCCCAACCCCGCGGTCAACTCATGCTCGCCGTGGAGCACGCCCACCGCCAAACCGGGCACCCCGTAGCGGCTGCGGGCATCTTCCAGGATGTGGCAAAAAGCGTCAAAGCGGGCTGCGAGTTCAGCAGGCGGCGCAGGGGTAACGGACATGGCGGCGGTCCTGACTAGCGTTGGCGGCCCGTGGCGGGCCAACAGAAAACAGGAGGATGACGGCCTGTGGGCGATCCGGTCGCCGCCTCTAGTCTAGCATCACCCGGCCCCAGGGCCAAAGCGCGACCAGGATTGTGGATTGAAGGGCTTCCGCTTGAAGCGCTCTTCCTCTTGCAAGGGTTGTTCGGCAACATCACGCTGCCGGCTGCAGTGGCGGCGGAACTGGACGAAGGGCGCCGCGCCGGTGTCGCTGTGCCGGACCCCGCGCGCATGGAGTGGATACAGAGCGCCACGCCGGCAAGCGGGGCAAACCCGAAAAGTTTTCGGGTTTGCCCCGCGCCCCCCGCAATGGGTTGAGCGCCAAATAGCAAAAAAGTCATGCTGTTCGCCGGAGGCGGGCGTTGCGCCCACGCAGCGAAGCATCCCCCCATGTGGGCATCAACGTGCCCGGAAACGTAGGCGTTTCTAGGGAGAGGGCCGGGTGGGGTTTTGCCTCGCCCAATTCCTGGGACGCACCCGGACGGGCAACCCCACCCGGCGCCTGCTGGCGGGCGGCTTACTCGTTTGCCGCGGCGTGGGGCGCGGCCGCGCGCGTGGCGCCGTACAGCTCCGGGTGCAGGTAGGTGCCGCGCTCGTGGGCCGGCTTGTCCTCTTCCACGATGATGGGGTAGGCCCGCGCATAGGGGTCTTGGCGGATGCCCGTCACCTGCCACGAGACTTCCAGCCCCGGCGTGCCGCCTGCAATGCGGAAGCGGTTGTTTTCGATGCGCGCGGCGATGTAGAGGTTGGGACCCGGCGCGCCGATGGGCGTGAGCTGGTAGCGGAAGTCGCGGTTGAGCGCCTCGAAGTAGGCGGGCAGCTCCACCCACGCCGCGCCCTCGGCGTCCAAGATCACGTTGCCGTTGTAGACATTCAGCATGTCTGGGCTTTCCACAAAGGAATGGGAGAGGTAGCGGTTGGCGGGGTCCAGGGGGTGGTCAATGCGAAAAGAGCCGCTGCCCTTGCTCAGCGAGCCGGTGACCACCACGTTGCCCTGGAAGTAGCCGGCGAAGCCGCTGGGGGAGTTGGTGGTGGCAAAGATGCCGTAGTTGACACCGCTGCCCGCGGTCGCTTGGGCATAGACGCCGCGCCCGGTGGGGGAGTCGCTGCGCCCGAAGACGCCATAGGTGACGCCGCTGCCCGCGGTCGCCACGCCGAACACACCGACGCCGGCGGGCGATTCGCTATGGCCCACGCTGCCGTAGGTTGTGCCGCTGCCCGCGGACGCATAGCCGTAGACGCCCACGCCCTGGGTGGAGGAGTTTTCGCCGCGCACGCCGTAGGTCTCACCGCTGCCCGCGGTGGCAAGACCGGTGACGCCGCGCCCGGACGTGGAGTCGCTGCGCCCATAGACGCCGTGGCTAAAGCCGCTCACGCAGCGCGCCCACCCGTAGACGGCTAGCCCATCGGGCGAATTGCTTTCGCCCGCCACGCCGTAGGTATTCCCGCTGGTGGCGGCCGCCACCCCGCGCACGCCGGTCCCCTGGGTGGATTCGCTGCGCCCCAACACGCCCGTGTTCATGCCGCTGGCGGCGTTGCCCAGACCGAAAACGCCGCCGCCGGACGTGGAGTCGCTGCGCCCAAAGACGCCGTAGGTGACACCGCCCGACGCCGCGGCCCAGCCGTAGACGCCCAGCCCGTTGGACGAGTAGCTTTCGCCCGCCACGCCATAGGTCAAGCCTGTCAGCGCGGTGGCAACCCCGCGCACGCCGTAACCGGCGGTGGAGTCGCTAAATCCTTCCACGCCGGCGTTGGCGCCGCTGTTGGCGACCGCCCGACCGAAGACGCCGCGCCCGGACGTGGAGTCGCTGCGCCCAAAGACGCCGAAGGTGTTGCCGCTGGGGTGGCGCGCCCAGCCGAAGACGCCGCGCCCCGCCACCGACTCGCTCACCCCGTGGAGCGCGGCGCCGACCCCGGTGGTGGCGGTGTTGGTCACGAGCAGCCCGCCCACCGCGCTCGTGCCGCTCCAGCTTTGGCCGAAATGGTGGTGGTCGCTGCGCGCCGCGCTGGTCGCGCTGCCGCTGCCTGCCAACGGAATGCCCACGGCATAGAGCGCATAGGGCGCAGGGGTCAACTCTTGGCGCGGGCTGAGGGTGGTGAAACTCCCGCTCCCCGCGGGGCAGCGCACCGCCACCGCCAACCAGCGCCGTTGGCCCGTAAAGGCACTGCTGCCGAACTCGTTGCCCGCGTTGAGCGTCACGCTGAAGAGGCCGTCGCTCACCGCCACGTTGGTGAGCGTCTGGATTGCGCCCACCTGCGTCCCCCCGCTAGCCGCGTCGAAGAGGGTAAAGCGCAAGTCACAGCTCCCGTTGACCGGCACACCGCCGTTGACCAGACGGCCCTGATAGGTGAAGCGTCGGTCCAGCGCCACGCTCGTGGCGTCCGGCGCTGCCGGTTCGACTTGGGCCGGCTCGACTTGCGCAGACTCGACTTGAAGCGAATTCTCCTGGGCTGCAACAGGCCCCCCCATCAGACTAAACCAGCCGATGCTCAACCCGCAGAGCACCGCCATACAGCGCCACCAACGCACCAGCATACGAAGTTACTCCTCTGGATGAACAAGACAACCACAGACCAAGGGCCAGCCGGCTCCACGCGCCCGCCTGTCCGCGGCGCGCGCAAAGACGGAGTCGGGACGGGTGGGCAGGCTCAGCAGCGTGTGCCCGGGGTGGGAGGCAAGATGCGGGTGGGCACAGCCCCATTATGCTGCGCCCCCGCCGCGGCTGTCAACAAGGGGCGCGCTTAGAAGCGCATACGGCGCAAGAGACCGTCGCGGCGCACCAGTTGGTGATAGAGCACCAGCCCCACATGCAGCGCCAACATGGCGAGAATCACCCAGCCGGTGGCGATGTGCGTCCCGCGCGCAACGGCGGCTCAGGTCGCGTCCACCGGCAGCGGGTTGGGCAAGTGGACGCGGCTGAAGAGATGCACGCCGTAGTTGCCGCTCATGCCATAGACATAGCCGCTGATGGGCATGACAAACATGGCGAGGTAGAGGATGCGCTCGTACCAGTGGACGAGGGTGCGCTCGCCTGGGCTGAGGCTGTCGGCCCAGTCGGGCAGCCGCGTGGTGCGCCGCCAGGTATAGCGCGCCAAAGCCAGCAGCAAAAACAGCAGCCCCACCGACTTGTGCCAGTTGTAGAGCGTGGCTTGGCTAAAGCCGCCTAGCGCAGTCTCCGGTGGTGTGATGCGCAACATGGCGTTGGCGACCACATATTGATACGCAAACAGCGCAAAAATCCCTCAATGCAACAGCTTGGTCACCAACCCGTAGCGGGTGGCACTATTGGTCCAGCGCATGGTGGTCTCCTCCTGGGAATGGTGGGTGGGCCGGCGCGCGCTTGCTCCGTGCGCGCCGGCGTAACGGCAAACGCACACGCGCGCACGCCGCCCGCGCAAGTCCAGGGCGCGGCCCCTTTAACCTTTCGCCTTTCCCCTTTATACTTCTCAATACGTGTTGATACTTCTTGCGACTTGGCTCAAGATCAACGGAGGGGTTACGCAGTGCATCGAATTTCACCTTCCGGGCAGTTCGCAAACTTTCCGGAAGGGCACGGTCAAGGAGAAAAGAGCCATGCTGCGTATCGGGATTGTGGGCTGCGGGCGCATTCTCAACGCCCATCTGCAAGGCTATAAGGCGCTGGTGGAAGCTGGGGTAACCGACTTTCGCATCACCGCGCTGGTGGCGCGGCGCGCCGAGGACGCGCACAGCTTTGTGCGCCGGGGCAGCGGCCCACCCCCGCGGCCCCCGGTCAGCCCACCCGGTTCCGGCGATCCCCTAGCCGCGCCCCACACCTATCTCAGCGATTTCCAACCTGTGGACGACGTACGCGTCTACACCGACTATCGCGCCATGCTGGACGACGACGTGGTGGACGCGGTCAACGACTTCACGACTGTCGCGCTGCACCACCAAGTGGCCGCGGCGTGCCTAGCCGCGGGCAAGCATCTGCTCACCCAAAAGCCGTTGGCGATTAGCGTCGCCGCGGCCCAAGCCATGCTGGCGCAGGCCGCGCAGGCGGGGGTGAACTTGTCCGTCTTCGAGAATGTGCGCAACGCGGAAAGCACGCGCGCCGCGGGCTGGGCTGTGCAGAGCGGGCGGATCGGCACGCCGCAGATGGCGCTGGTGGGCAGCCTGGGCGGGCTGTGGTCGCCCGACCGCGTGGTGGCGGACACGCCCTGGCGTCACCGCAAGCTGGAAGCGGGCGGCGGCGGCAGCATTGACATCGGCGTCCATCTCTTTCACCTGCTGCGCTATGTCATGGGCGAGGTGCGCTGGGTGAGCGCGACCACGCGCATCTTCGAGCCGCTGCGCCGCCGTCGCGACGCCGCGGGCACGGTGATCGAGGAGGTGCGCGCCGACGTGGACGATACCTTTTTTGCCACGGTGGGCTTCGACCACGACGCCATCGGGCAGCTGCTCTGGTCGTGGGCGGGGCGCGGCCCGGCGCTCAACCTCAGCGGCGCGCCCGCCTTCTTCGGCAGCGCGGGCTGCATCCAGGGCGGGCAGCTCTACGATGCGCAGGGGCGGGCCGCGCCGCTGGTGGCACTCTATCGCCGCGAAGCCGGGGCCGATCTCCTGGCGCGCCATTTCCCCCTGGGGCTGACCGACACCTTTGCCCTGCAACAATACGATTGGCTGCAAGCCATTGCCGCGGGCCGCGCCGCAGAGACCAGCGGCGCAGAGGGGCTGCGCGACTTGGCCTGTGCCTTTGCCGTGCCCGAGTCTGCCGCGCTGGGCTGCGCAGTCACGGTGGACGACGTGCTCAGCGGCGCGATCGCGGGCTACCAGGCCGCGATCAACGCGGCCTACGGCCTTTAGCCGCGACGTGCGCGGTTCCGCCTACCCGCTGATGCGCTGTGGTGCGCGCACCAGACTTGCACGTGTTCCGGCGCCGTCCGTCACCGCGCCGAGATGGTTTGCGCCCGCGACCGACATGGTTATCGCCGGCGGCGTCGGCTCGCTCGTCGCGGTGGGCGTGAAGGTCGGGGTCGTGGTGGGCGGTTGGATGGGGGCGGTGGCAGGCTGGAGGAAGCCGCCGCGCAAGGTATAGCCGCCGCTGCTGAGAAGGCCGGCATCGGGCTGGCCCGCCACCCCGCGCAGGGCATCGGGAGCGCTTTGGCTCACACCGCCGCCGCCGTCCACGGTATACCAGGTGAGGCTGAGCGCGTCCGGCGCGGCGCGCGCCCAACAGACCTCACGACTCGCCAGCAAAGCCAACGCCAAGAGCGCGACCCACCCCAGACGGGCGAACGTGGAGCGGGAGGGCGTGGGGAAGGGCGGCATGGGCGGGCCTCCTGGCACAAGCGTAACGCACGTTTGTCGGGTAGGTAGGCAGATTCAGATGGCCTGAATTGTCATCGCTGCGCTGGTCAAAGGTGAGGCTGGTGGTCTGGACCCACAGGCAGGTTGCAACCTGGTCGCGCCGCCACGCAAAATACTCCTCAATTCTCAATGCAGAAATTCTCAATGCGGATATCCTGTAGGACCATGAGCTTATGGCGCAGTCGTTCCAACAGGCGCGCCTCACCCACCCAGTCAATCGTGTCCAGGGTTTCTTCCACCTGGTCTTGTCCATAGCGTTGCAGGAAGTCGGCAGTGGACATGGCGTAGCGCGCTTCGAAGGCCGCCAACTGCGCCTGCGTGCGTGCGATCGCGGCCTGCAAGCGGCGCGTCTCGTTGGCGAGCGCGCCGCTCACCAACTCCTCCAGCGCATCGGGGTGGGGCGAACGCAACGTGATGGTGCTCATGGCAATCTCCCAGCAAACTCTCTGGCGACAAAGCGCGGCGCAGACTCTCGAGCTTGGCTCGATTGCGCCTAGTATAGCAAGCCTGCGGCGGCAAGCTGTTGCCGCGCAGCGGGGGGCGTCCTACGAGTTTGGCGAAGCTGGACCCCGGGGTGGTGCACCGCCCCTGCCTGGGGGATGCACCCCCGCGTGCCCCCGCGCGTTGACAGGCGGGCGCCGCGGCGGGATAATAGAACCCCTGCGCCGCGCCCCGCGGCGTTCCACCCATCCACACCCTGTGCGGAGGCACCCTTTGAGCGACCGTCCGACTGTAACCGGCGGCGCGGGCGCAGCGCCCCTGCCGCCCTTTCGCCCGCGCCGTGCCGCGCCCGACCGCCTCTGGCAGGTGGCGCTGGGCACCCATACCCTAGGCGGCCCGTGGCCCGCCGCGCTGCCCCAAGAGCCGCAAGCCCAACGCGCCGCCTGGCACCGCCTGGCTGCCTGGGCCGCCCGCCACGGCTTCGACGGCATTGACCTGGGCGCCTGGGCCTGCGATTTTTACACCGCACCCCTGGAGACCTTGCGCGGCGTGCAAGAGGCCATCCAGTCCGCAGGGCCGACGCTGGTGAGCTTCAACTGTCTGCGCAAATGCGTCACCCACCCTGCGGTCGCGGCCCAAAATCGCCGGGACCTGCACCGCGCTGTGGAAGTCGCCTGCGCGCTGCGCGTGCCCTTTGTCAGCATCTCCCTTGCGCTGGACGCGGACGTGGTGGGCGTGCCCCAAGCCGATGTGCGCGGCACGCGCCTCTCCCCCGGCGCAGGCCGCGACGCCGCCGACGCCGAATTCGCGGACGCGGCCGCGTTCTTGGCCGAATTGGCCGACCTCGCCGCGCCCCACGCGGTGGAGATCGTGCTGGAGTTGCACCATTGCAGCTTGGCTGACACCGCGGGCCGCTTGCTGCGCCTGTTGGCGTTGGCTGCGCGGCCCAACCTTAGCGCCAACCCCGACCTGGGCAACGTCACCTGGGGCTATGAAGTCCCCGAAGAAGACTGGCGCGAGTCGGCGCGCGCGCTGGCGGGCCGCGTCAACTTCTGGCATGTCAAAAACTTGCAGCGCGTCCACATCCCGGAGGCGCAGCGCGCCGCCTATGTGCACGCGCCCCTGGGTCTGGGCGACATTGACTATCGCTGGGCGCTGGGCCGGCTGGTGGCGCACGGCTTTCGCGGCTGGCTCAGCCTGGAAGCCGCAGGGCCGGGCGACTGGCTGAGCTTTGCCGCCGCGGGCAAGGCCTATTTGGACGAGGTCCACGCGGAGCTGGCTGCCGAGTGGCTCGCCGCGCCGCACCCCACACCAAGCGGGGAGGAACCAGCATGAAGGGCGCGCAACTTTACGCCGCGGGCGATCTGCGTTTGGAGGAGTTGCCGGAGCCGCGCCTGGGCGACGACGAGGTGCTTCTCCGCCCGCTCTATTCGGGCGTATGCGGCAGCGAGCTGCACTTCTACCAGCGTGGGCTGGACCCCGGACTGCCGCCGCCGCCCCGCCTGCTGGGCCATGAATTCGCCGGGATCGTCCACGCCACCGGGCGCGCAGTCACCAGCGTGCGCCCCGGCGACCGCGTCACCGGCGTGCCCTGGGCGCCTTGCGGGCGCTGCGGCTATTGTCGCCGCGGCCTGGTCCACCATTGCACCGCCAAGCGCCCCATCACCGGCTCCTTTGCCGAGCGCATGGTGGTCGCCGAAAGCGCGGTCTATCTCGTGCCGCCGGAGATCCCCCTGCGCCGCGCCGCGCTGGCGGAGCCGGTCTCGTGCGCGGTCTGGGCGCTGGACCAAGCCGGGCTGCGCAGCGGCGAGACCGTGGTGATTGTGGGCGCGGGGCCGCTGGGCTTGATCTTGCTGCTCTTGGCCCAATGGAGCGGCGCAGCCCAGACCATTGTGGCGGAGTTCAGCCCCGTGCGCCGCGACTTGGCCGCGCAGCTGGGCGCTACCCACGTGGTGGACCCGCGCACCCAGGACTTGCCCGCACGCGTGCGCGACGCCACCGACGGCCTGGGCGCGGATGTGGCGCTGGAGGTGGTGGGCCATCCTGCCGCGCTGCGCAGCGCGCTGGACTGCGTGCGCCACAGCGGCACGGTGGTGGTGGTGGGCGTCGCCGACGCAACCGCCACCCTGCCCCTCGCCCCCTTCGAGGTCTATCGCCGTGAGTTGACCATCCGCGGCAGCTACACCCGTTGCCACACCTATGACCGCACGCTCAACTGGCTGCGCCGCGCCGAGTTCGACCGCCTGATCAGCCACGAACTGCCGCTGGAGGAGATCGTGGCGGGCTTCGAGCTGGCAGGCAGCGCGCAATGCGGCAAGGTGCTCATCCTCCCCAACGGCTCCCCCGAAGGCTGATGGCGCCGGGAAGGGGAGCGGCGCCCAAAGCGCCCCGGCAGACAGCCTAGCGGCTCAGCATGACATTTTTCAGACATGACCTAGCCGCTTCCTGTCAATATTCAAAGAAAAATCTGCCAATTGTTGCTTGTGCCCCCTGCGTTCCTCTGTTATGCTGCCCTATATAGCGGTGTGCGCTGTGGCACGCCGCGGTTTCGGTCTGCGAGACGCCCGCATGGACGGTTCCTCTTTTTTGGCCCTGGTCTACAACATCGCCCTGCTGCTAGCCATGGCGCTGGTCTTCGACGTGGTCACCACCGGCATGCGCCCTACCGTGCCCTGGCTCTATCAGGTGCTGCTGGGCTGTGTGCTGGGGGCGATTGCCACCGCAGTCATGTTCACGCCCTGGGTCTATACGCCGGACATCATCTTCGACACACGCTCCATCCTCTTGAGCATTGCCGGGCTATTCTTCGGTGTGGTGCCGGGGCTGGTGGCGATGTTGGTCACCGCGCTGGTGCGCGCCATGTTGGGCGGCGCGGTGGTCACGGGGATCTCGGTCATCGTCATCACCGGCGGCTTGGGCATTCTCTGGCGCCTCTTGCGCAGCGGCCCCTTGACCGAGATCCGCGCGCGGGAGTTATACTTCTTCGGCCTGGTGGTGCATACGGTCATGCTCGCCATCTTTTTGGTGGGCTTCCCGCCCGACCAAGTGGGCGACATCATGCGCGCCGTCGCCGTGCCCGTCATCGTGCTCTATCCCGTGGGGACCATGCTGCTGGGCGCGCTGATGGCTAACCGCCTGCGCCGCGAAGAGCTGGACACGCGGCTGATCGCGAGCGAAGCGCGGTTGCGCACCATCATTGACAACTTGCCCGTGCCCGTCGCCCTCAAGGAAGCCGGCCCGGCGGAGGGGCGCGGCGCGCCCCCGCGCCTCCCCCGGCTACCCGGTCGCCGCCGCCCCTCCTCCCCTCACCCGCGCCGTCGTCTCACCTACTTCAACCAGCAGTTCATTGACACCTTCGGCTATACCCTTGCCGACTTGCTCACCACCGACGATTGGTGGGAACGCTGCTTCCCCGACGCCGCCTATCGCGCGCGCATGCGCGCCGCCATGGAGCAGGCCTGTCGCGCAGCCAGCGAGAGCGGCGGCGTGGCGCGCCTGGACGACCTGCACGTCCAAGCAGCCGACGGCACGACGCGCGTGGTGGATGTGCAGGTGGTGGACTTGGGCGACTTCGACTTGGTGGTCTTCCAAGATTGGACCGCGCTCCACCAAGCCCAGGAAAAGCTGGCTGCGTCCGCGCAACAATATCGCCTGCTCTTTGCCCACAACCCCCACCCCATGTGGGTTTTCGACATGGAGACGCTGCGCTTTTTGGCTGTCAACGACGCGGCTGTCGCCCACTATGGGTACAGCGAGGAACAATTCCTTGCCATGACCATCCGCGACATTCGCCCGCCGGAGGACATCCCGCGCCTGGAACAAAACTTGGCCCAGCGCCACACGCGCAGCAACATGGGCGTCTGGCGTCACCGCAAAGCCGACGGGACCCTGATTGACGTGGAGGTGAGCGCCGATTCCATTGTCTTTAACGGACGCGATGCGCGGCTGATCCTGGCGCGCGATGTGACCGAGAGCCGCCGCGCCCAAGCCCAGCTGCGCGAGCAGGCCGCGCTCCTCCAAGCCGCGCACGACGCCATCATCGTGCGCGACCTCGACCACCATGTGCGCTTTTGGAATCGCCGCGCCGAGGAACTTTACGGCTACCGCGCCGACGAAGTGATCGGTCGCTTCAGCGTGGAACTGCTCTATCGCGACCCCGCGCCCTACTACGCCGCCTTCCACGAACTCATGGCCCACGGCGAATGGCAAGGGGAGCTGCCCCAAGTCACGCGCGACGGGCGCGACCTGATCGTGGATGCACGCTGGACCTTGCTGCGCGACGAGACGGGCGCGCCCGAAGCCGTGCTCGCCATCAACACCGACATCACCGAGCGCAAAAAGCTGGAAGCCCAGCTCCTGCGCTCCCAGCGCCTGGAGAGCATCGGCACCTTGGCGGGCGGCATCGCCCACGACCTCAACAACGTGCTCTCGCCCATCCTCTTGGCGGTGGGCCTGCTCAAGCGCCGCCAACACCTGCCCGACCAGACGCGGTTGCTGAACAACATCGAGGAGAGCGCACAGCGCGCGGCCACATTGGTGCGCCAGGTGCTCACCTTTGCGCGTGGCAGCACCGGCCCGCGCAGCCCCATGAAAGTGACCACGGTGATTGACGAGGTCCTGCGCTTTTGTCGCGACACCTTCCCGCGCCAGATCCGCATTGTGGACGAAATCGCGGCGGATTTGGCCCCAATCCGCGGGGACGCCACCCAGATTCACCAGCTGCTGCTCAACCTTTGCGTCAACGCGCGCGATGCCATGCCCGAAGGCGGCACGCTCACCCTGCGCGCGCAAAACACCACCGCCGACACAGGTCTCCTGCGCCTCCACCCCCAGCTGGCGCCCGGCCCCTATGTTCTGCTCAGCGTGGAAGACACGGGCGTGGGCATCCCGCCCGAGCTACACGAGCGCATCTTCGACCCCTTCTTCACCACCAAAGAGGTGGGCCAAGGCACCGGGCTGGGGCTACCCACGGCGCAGGCGGTGGTCAAGGGGCACGGCGGGTTGTTGACCTTCTACAGCGAGCCGGGACAGGGCACGGTCTTTCGCGTCTACTTGCCTGCGCTACGCGCCGCGGGCCAAGTGCCCGAAAGCGCTGAAGCCCCCCAAGCCGATCCCGCCGCCCCGCGCGGGCACGGGGAGACCATCCTGGTGGTGGACGACGAAGAGTCGGTCAGCGCGGTGACCCAAGAGCTATTGGAAGGCTACGGCTATCGTGTGGTGACCGCCGCCAACGGACACGACGCGCTGGCGCAGCTGGCAGCCACCGAAGCTGCGGGCACGCCGATCGCGCTGGTCCTGACCGACATGATGATGCCGGAGATGGACGGGCGCGCGCTCATCCGCGAGTTGGCGCAACGCTATCCCCACCTGCCCATCATCGCCGCCAGCGGCATCGGCGGCAACGGCGCAGCCCTCGCAGGCCAAGAGCACACGGCACACGTGCGCTTTTTGGCCAAACCCTACCGCATGGAAGCCCTCCTCGCGCTGCTGGACGAACTGCTGCACCGCTGAGAGCCGGCAGTCCGTCCCACACGCCCCTCTCTCACCCGG
>CAKZVN010000173.1 GCA_937922105.1 uncultured Litorilinea sp. | reverse complement strand
CCGTCCTCTTCGACCACTTCTACCGACGCAACCCCGACTACGGCAGCCACCAGGCAGGCTATTGCATCAACGCAGGTCTCGAATGGCTTGTGGCGTGGATGCACCAAGCCCGTTTCGGCCCGGATGAGTTGAGCTATCTACGCAGCTTGAGCACATCTGCCGGCAGCCGCCTCTTTGCCGACGACTTCCTCGCCTGGCTCGCCGCTCACGGTGACTTCAGCGCCATCAGCCTGCGCGCTATCCCCGAAGGTCGCGTTGTCCACCCCAACGAACCGCTGACCGTCGTCGAAGGCCCTCTGGCGATGGCGCAAATTCTGGAAACGCCGCTGCTCGCCCACCTCAACTACCAGACGCTCATCGCCACCAAGGCCTCGCGCCTCGCCGAAGCCGGGCGTGGACGGCCCATCCTGGAGTTTGGTCTGCGCCGCGGGCACGAGCGTGGGGCCAACGCAGGCGCGCGCGCCGCCCTCATCGGCGGCGCACAGTTTACCTCTAACGTCGGCATCTCACGCGCCCTCAACCTTCCCCCCAAAGGCACCCATGCCCACAGCATGGTGCAGTTGTTCATGACCCTGGGCATGGGCGAGTTGGGCGCATTCCGCGCCTACGCCGAGGTCTACCCCGACGACTGCCTGCTCTTGATTGACACAGTAGATACGTTGCAAAGCGGCCTGCCCAACGCCATCCGCGTCTTCGAGGAACTGCGCCGCAGAGGCAAACGCCCACTAGGTATCCGCCTGGATTCAGGCGATCTAGCCTATCTCAGCATTCAAGCCGCCAAGGAGTTGGACGCCGCCGGCTTCACCGACACCATCATCGTACTCTCCGGCGACCTGGACGAGTTGCTCATCTGGCAGATTCTCACCCAAATCGCCCACGAAGCCCCACGCTATCACGTGGACCCCGACCACCTCATCAACCGCTTGGTCTACGGCGTAGGCACGCGGCTGATCACCTCTTGGGGCGAACCGGCCCTGGGCGGCGTCTACAAGTTGGTCGCGGTGCGCGACCAACACGGCTGGAATTCCGCCATCAAAATCTCCGACACCCCCGCCAAAGTCCCCAACCCCGGCGTCAAACGGCTGTGGCGGCTCTATGACCGCCGTGGCAAGGCCAACGCCGATCTCATGACCCTGGATGAAGAAACACCCGCCGGCGATTTGACCTTGCGCCACCCCAGCGACCACACCAAATTCCGCACGCTGACTGCGGCGGAGATCACCGCGATCGAGCCGCTGCATGTGGAGGTACTGCGCCAGGGCACACTTGTCTACGATTTTCCGCCGCTCGAGGAAATGCGCCACCGCCGCGCCACCGATGTAGAGCGCCTGGACGCAGGTATTCGTCGTCTGGTCAACCCGCATGAGTACCACGTCTCGCTGACCGAGCGTCTCTGGGCATTAAAACAGCACGTGATCGCCGAGGCGCGCCTGGGCACACCCGCGCAGACCGTCCCACACCTGCCGACGGACCATCCCGCCCCATAACGCGCAGACCGGCTGCGGCGCCGTTGCCACAGCCGGTCTGTCAACTCGAATCCCGGCATCACTGCCTGGGCAGGGGGAAACAAATCTCAGCGAAGCTCATTCCGCTTCCGCCGTCATCTCCGCCCACGACTCCACCACTAGGCGGAAGATATCCGACTCCGTGATGATCCCGACGACCTTGCCGCCGGAGATCACCGGTAGACCGCTGACCTGATATTCCAGCATCCGCTCCGCGGCCTCCTGGATGGTATCCTCCGGGTCCACCGTCACCGGGTCGTAGGTCATCACATCGCGCACCCGCTTCGTCACCATCAGGAGTCTGGTCTCCTCGTCGCCCTCCTCACCAAGCCCCGGCAGCGCGCGGAGAATGTCGCTCTGGGTCACAATACCCACGAACTCATTGTCCACCACCGGAAGACGGCGGACTTCATTCTCGCGCATCACGTCATAGGCAACGGCGAGCGTGGCATCCGAGGAGATCGTCACCGGATCACGCGTCATCCAGTCGCTGACTTGGGCTTGGCTGCGTTTCATTGCGCGCCTCCTAGGTGGGGCGGGTCCGCACCACCAACACCGACTGTTCGGCGAAGCGGACCACGCTATTGGCGACACTGCCGAGAAATTGTCCGGGGCCGGACTGGCTCCCCACCACGATCAAGTCGAAGTTGCCGTCGTGGGCCGCCTTCAAGATAGCCTCTGCTGCCGTGCCCCGCTCCA
Organism: uncultured Litorilinea sp.; assembly: GCA_937922105.1. Taxonomy (GTDB): domain Bacteria; phylum Chloroflexota; class Anaerolineae; order Caldilineales; family Caldilineaceae; genus QEUY01. Next base: position 1,475 of record CAKZVN010000173.1, on the reverse strand, counting down.
ACATCAGCGCCTCTTGTTCAAATCCGTGGCGCTCCAACTGTCCAATCCAGCCTTGCAGCAATGTGGAGAGATGGGTTCCCTGGGCCAACGCCTCAGTCACCGGGATGGGCGTCGCGAAACCGTCGTCCGACAACGAAGCGAGATAAGACGCCGCCGTCGGCGGCACCACATGCAAGACCGCCAACTGCGCGCCTTGCGCCCGCGCCAACTGCGCCGCCACATCCAACACCACCGTGTCGTCTACCGCCACGGCTGCCAACACACGCCGGATCTCCGTGCGGCGCCCCTTCACCATCCAGACCGAAGTCGGCGCGTATTGCGCCATACGCTGCGCCGTCGGCCCTAAAGCTGTCGGAGAACCAGCGCCGCGATCTTGGAAAGCGCCCATCATAAAGAGATCGGTCGGATTCTGGGTCAAGTACTGCACCATCACCTCGTCGGCATAGCCCACCAGCGGGACAATCGTGGGCCGCGGGGTCATCCCGCTTACAATCTGGTGCACCGCCTCCATAATGCGCTGACCCTGTCGCGCCGAGTCCCGTTCGCTGGCGACCGCCAAGACCGTGAGCTTGGCGTTGAGCTTCTGCGCCAGACTGCACGCCATCTCCAATCCCTGCTGAGCCAGCGTCGTCCCATCCGTCGCTACCGTAATCCGCAGTTGCTGACCGTTGCCCAACGATTGCGCCAGTTCCTCGCCAGGCGTAGCGCGTGCCCCGGCTTCCACCCGGCTCCGGATCAACAGCACCGGAACCGTGACCCCACGCAACACCCGTTCCGCCACGCTCCCCAGCACCAACCGCCCAATCCCCGACCGCCCGTGGGTCGCCATTGCAACCAGGTCAACCCCTTCGAGATTGACGTAGTCAATGATGCGCTGGGCAGCGTCGCCGAAATGCACCTCGACCGTCACACTGTAGCCGTCCTTCTGCAACGCCTCGGCATCTGCGCGCAGTTCCTCGATCATCTGCGTGCGGAACGTCTCGCGCTCCTTGGTCGCCTCCAAAAATTCGGCATCCAGCGCCCGGTTATAGGTGTCATACGACCCCGCCAACGGCATCGCCCCGGCAAAAACATCTTGGGGGGCAATGTCCGCGGTCACGGCAGGCGGATTCGCCGCGCGGAAGAGAATCAGACGCACATCCTTGGGATCGAAGAAGGTGCGCACCACGCGTACGATCTGCCGGCTGAATTCCGACCCGTCAAGAGGAACGAGGACTTTCCGTTTCGTCATGATGTACCTCCTCTGGTTTCCCAACCGTCGCCAGCCCCGCCGCGTCTCGCCTGCGCCAACCGGCCTAGCGCAAGTACGCACCCGTCGGGTCTTGCCGCCAGGATTGCAACACCTTCATATAATTGGCCCGCTCAAACGCAGCCGGTTCGGCGACGTTCTGCTGGCTCATACTCCCCTGCATCTGCTCCACCGACTCGTATTCATGTTCCTCCATCCAGTGAGTCATTGCCTGGACGATCTCCCC
>CAKZVN010000172.1 GCA_937922105.1 uncultured Litorilinea sp. | reverse complement strand
ATTGCGATGTGACAGTGCGCGACTTGTTTGAGTCATCTCATGACCATGCCTTCCAGGAGCTGTGGGAACATCGTCTCAAACAGCCGCCGCAAACGCTCAATATTTTGGGGCGGCCCGTGTTGGGCGGTGGGCTGCGGTTTGTGATGCCCCCTCTCCAGAATGCGTCCGAATCATATCAAATTGAGGTGAAAGTTGAGTCATTTCTTCGTGACACGAAGAAAATCTTTGTCGAAACTCAATTTTTTTGGCCGCAGGCCTATGAGGGGGTCATGAATCCATCTGAACGGTTGCGCGTTGTGGATGAGTATGTCGAGAAGCGCGTCATCCCTTTCATTGCGGGGACAGACGATGAACACATTGGATAGAAGAGTCACCTCGATTGCAAATCACGAACGATATGTCAAAGAGACGTGGGGACAGCGTCCTGCACGTGACTTTCGTTTCCATTTCGAGGGTACGCGCATGTATGGTGTTGTCATGCCGGACGGGAGCGTCCCGACGCACACGCCGCTAAATTCCGAGATATGGCAAGAATTGGCGGATGAGATCAGTCAGTGGGATGCATTGAGCGACGAAGCACTGCTAGACTTCGAGAGCAGCCTTGATTAATGCCGCGCGGCGATGTTTTGAGTGTGAATTTGCCCCAACCCGTAGTACGAGGGCGGGAGCAAATTGGTACTCGGCCGGCTATCGCCATACAAGCCGATCTGCCGGGAATAACTCTCCCGACTGTGATGATCATCCCCTTGACGAGCAACCGTAACGCGCTGCGTTTCGGGTTCACAGTCGAGATTTTGCCTTCACCACAGAACGGACTAGCGGTCGCATCGGTTGCGATGTGTTTTCAGTTGCGCGCAATTGATAACGAGCGTGTGCTCGGCAAGTTAGGCACTTTGGAGCAGGGCTACTTGGATCGTATCTCGCAAGAGCTTGTTCGTATGCTGGGGTTGTAAACTGCCTATAAGCCAATCCAGGATTACCGGTGGGGTCAAGGGTGTCCGAACGGTTCAGGGGTAGGGAGGTTTTGAAACGGCAGCACGGTACAGAGCAACTTCCAGCGTAACCGGCCCCCTGTACGTGCCATTGTTCCCCAGCGTTCCTAGTCTAGGATGATCCGACCGAACTACGGACAGTAGTTGCTGAGCAACTCCGCCAGCCCGTCCGCGAGGGGGATGCGCGGGGTGAAGCCGAGCTGTGTCTGCATGCGCGTGATGTCCGCGACCAGGTGGCTGCGGTAGTAGGGGATGACCGCGTCCGCGGGGAGGGTGGTCAGACGCAGGTCACGACCGACACGCGCGGCGGCAAGACGCGCGATCTCGCCGAAGGTGGTGATCTCCGTGCCCGCGATGTTGAGCACGGTGTCGGTGGTCAAGATGAGCGCGGCGATTGTCGCCGCGACCGCGTCGTCAATGTGCAGCGGGTTGAAGCGCGGGCCGCCTCCTTCCGGCAAGGCGATGGGGTCCCCGCGCACAGCCGCCTCGACATAGCGCGGGATGGGGTTGGGCGTCCCCACGCCATAGGGAAAGAAATAGCGCAGGATGACCGTGGCGTAGGCGCGGTCGGGGACGGTGTAGCGCGAGGCCCCCACCGCCAGTTCAGCCTGCGCTTTGGTCAGGCTATAGCGGTCCATGGGGCGGAGCGGGCTATCCTCGGTGAGGGGATGCGGGCTGCACCCGTAGACGCCGCCGGTGGAGGCATGGACAAAGAGCGTCGCGCCGGCGCGCGCCGCGTACTCCAACAGGCGCTGAGTCGCGACGACGTTGACCAGAAAGGGGTCGGTGTCGGCGGTTGCGTGGTCGGCGTCAATCAGCGCGGCTTGGTGGATCACCGCGTCGATGGCAGCGGGCAGGGCGGTGTGGTCGAGGGGCACAGTGAGGTCTTGTCGACAATAGCGCACGCCGGGCAGCGGCTGGGTGGGGGGACGACGCACCAGCGCGGTCACCGTATGCTCGCGCGCCAGGACCGGCAACAGTCTCCCCCCGATGAAGCCGCTTGCGCCGGTCAGGAGGATGCGCATCGCGGTCTACTCCTCCATCCACAGCGCGCGCACAGGCGACGCGCACGCGCCCACGATTTTGAGCGGCAATGCGGTGAGTCGCCCGCGCGGCTTTCGCACTTGGTCCAGGTTGACCAGCGGCGCCAGCAACAGAATGTCGTGGCGGAAGAACTTGGGGAAGAAGTTTTGCGGGTTGCTGGGGCTGTCGTAGCGCGGGGTGTCGCCGCCCAACAAACTGAAGTCATGGTCCAGCACCCAGTCAATGGCAGCCGCGGTGAAGTAGGGCGGGTGGGTCACATAATCAGCCGAGTCCCAATGGCGATCCCACCCGGTGCCGACCAAGAGCGCTTCGCGCGGCTGGGGGACGATGCCCGCGGCGTCACAGGCGCGCTGTAGATCGTCCGCGTCGATGGCTTCGTCGGCCCCGCGCGGAATCCACAGACAGAGGGCGGGGACATCCAGACAGCGCGCCAGGGGCAGCTGGTCAATGGTCATGGCGGTGGGGTCCATGTGCGCGGCGGTCTCCAGATAGGTCCCGCATTGCACCGCCATGTACACGGTCTGGGAGTAGACCGGATAATCGAGCCAATCGGGCGGCGGGATCTGCTCGATGCGTGGGGTGGGGTAGGGATCGCCATAGGCCCACATGCCGTCGCGGATGGGGCCGCCGATTTCAACGATGCGCATCTCAGAGCCAACCCGGCGCTGCGGCGGACGGCGTGCAATAGGCCGCCAGCACCTTGTTAATACCCAGCGCAATGCGGTCGGCGTCACGCAGGGTGTACCACTGGTTGAGTGAGATGCTGACCATGCGCGCAAAGAGGTCGTCGGCGACCGGGCATTGGCCGCGATGATACTCCACATGACCGCCGCGCTCGCGATAGAGCGGCAAGTCGAAGGGCTGGTCTGCGGGCATGGTCCCGGTCTTGAGCGTGATGGGGAACATGTCGGCGTAGATGTGCCAGTCCGGCTTGGGATGCAACCCGTGGCAGCCGGCGCGAATGCCCTCGGCGTGTAGGGCTTCCACGATCTTGCCCGCCAGTTCCAGGGTCGCCGGATAAAAGCGTAGGGTATAGCCGATCTCACCTGCCGGGTCGTTGAGCTTTTGCGGCGTGATCTCGGCAAAGCGCTTCAGTTGCTCCAAGATGCGGAACTTGACCGCGTGGTAGCGCTGTACAATGCCCGCTAGCTTGGTTAACTGGATCACATCCACGGCGGCTTCCAATTCCGACATGCGATAGTTGGTGCCGTTGAACAGTTCTCCTGCGTAGCGGGGCGGGGCAAAGCGGTCACGACGCCAGAGGCCCCCTGCCTCGGCAAACTGGTTGGCGCGTTCCCAGAGCCGCTCGTCATGGGTGATGACCAGACCGCCCTCACCGCCGCCGATAATCTTATAGGCGGAAATGCTGAAACAGCCCAGATCGCCCACCGAGCCGACCGGCTTGCCGCGGTAGGAGCCGCCGGGCGATTGCGCGCAGTCCTCGATGACGAGCAACCCATGCCGTCGCGCAATCTCCACGATGGGCGCGAGGTCGCAGATGCTGCCCATGACATGGGTGGGCGCGATGGCGACCGTGCGCGGAGTGATGAGCGCCTCGACCTTGTGTGGGTCCATGTGCAATGATTCGTCCACATCGCAGAAGATGGGGACGCCCTTCGCAGCGACCACCATGGCTGCGGTGGCGTAGAAGCCGATGGCGGGGACGATCACCTCGGTGCCGGGGCCGACGCCCGCCGCGATCATGGCACAATGGAGCGCGGCTGTTCCCGAGCTGACGCCCAGGGCATAGGGCACACCGAAGAGTTCACGCGCCTTTTGTTCAAAGGCCGCGCCTTTGGTATTGGGCGGATAGGAAGTAGCGTACTTGGCTAAGTTGGGACCGGGTCCCAGGTCCTCCTCGCTGACTGCGGCGCGCAGCCGCGCCAACGCGTCATCGGAAAAGCCGAAACGCTCGGCGATGGACAGGAACTCCTCGAGACCGATCTTGGGCTGGGGCTTTCCTTCCATCGCGGGAAAGGCCGGTTCACCGCCGTCGCGCGCCAGGCGCGCCGCTTGCACGTGTGTAATCACAGGTCCCTCCTTGGTGGAGCATCGGGTCTGTTGCGTTGCGGGGGAGGCGTGGCGCACACCCGGCGCCGCGTTTAAGCTACGGGCAGCGCGATGCGAGTGCGCTCCCATTCGGCCTGGTAAGTCGTGGCTTCCAGGCCGAGTTCTTTGATATAGGCAAAGGTGAGGTCGAGCATGCGCATGGCGGGGTCGAAGCGCGCCAGCGACCAGGGATGCCAGATGAGCGAGACATAAGGTAACCCCATTTCGACAGCACGGTCAATAAAGAGCCGGTTCATGGCGAACTCTTCTTCAGGGGTGCGAATGGGAGTCAAGCGGATAGCTTCGGGCATGGGCGAGGGCCATGCCAGGATGCGTTTGACCTCCACCGTGAGGTTGTGGGCCTTGAGTAAATTTTCGTGCCAGCCGTGTCCGGGCAGTTCCCACAACTCGGGGTGACCGTCTTCGGCGTAAGTAAAGGGCGGGACCAGGAGCGCGGGCAGGGTGGTCTCCGGCCCCCACAGCAGGGAACTGACATAGCCGAAGCCCGCGTTCACCACGGTATCCAGCAGCCAGGGGTCGCCGCGCAGCGCGTTGTGAAAGCCGCAGCCTGGGCGCAACCCGACACAAGGACGCTGGAAGGTCTGCTCGACCCACTCCTTGCCCAGGACGATCTCGCGTTGACGGGTGGCGTTGTCGGGTGTCTTGCCGCAAAAGGGGTGGTCGCGCAGGATGATGTGCGAGTAAGTGTGCGACGCGATCTCGAAGTCGGGCACATCGCCCAGGAGGTCACGATAGCCGCGGCCTTCTTCTTCCAGACGCTTGCCCACGATGAAAAAGGTGCCGGGAACGCCGTGGCGCTCATGCGCGGCACGAATGGCCGCGCAGGCGGCCAAACAGTCATCCTTCTTTTCTGTGTCGTAGGTAGCAATGAAGCGTGTCGGCATCAGGGTCGCTCCGCGCCGGGGCTATTTGCCGTAGCCCAGGCGTAATCCTTCCACGAAGTAGGGTTGGAAAATGAGATAGAGGAGCAGCAAAGGCAGGACCGTCAACACCGACCCAGCCATCACCAGCCCGTAGTTGATGTTGAACTCGGCCTGCACGGTGGCGAGGCCCACGACCAGCGTGCGCATGCTGTTGGCGCGCAAGACGACCAACGGCCATAAGAAGGCATTCCATGCGTTCATGAGCGTGAAGATACCCAAGGCTGCCATTGCGGGTGTGGTCAGGGGCACAATGATGGACGCAAAGATACGCAGTTCGCCCGCGCCGTCAATCTTGGCGCTTTCGATCAGTTCGTTGGGCAGGCTGCTGATGAACTGACGCATGAGGAAAATGCCGAAAGCCGAAGCCAGCCCCGGAATAATCAATGCCCAGTAGGTGTTGAACAGTCCCAACCAGTTGATCATCATGAAGGCCGGGATCAGCGTCACCGCGCCGGGAACCATCATGGTAGAGAGGAGCAGAACGAAGACGATGTTGCGCCCATAGAACTGCTTTTTGGCGAAGATATAGCCCGACAGCGTGTTCAGGATCAAGCTACCGATGGTGATGGCTGCAGTGGTGAAGACAGTGTTGAGAAACCAGCGCGGGAACAATCCGTTTTGGAAGACGAAGATGATCTCATAGTAGTTCTTCAACGACGGATTGCGTGGGATGAGCGTCGGCGGATAGCTCATCATGGTGAAGGACTCGGTGAGCGACGTGGATGCCATGAACAGGAAGGGCACCACCGTGGCGACCGAGATCGCCAACATGATGATGTAAAAAACGATCTGCCAGAGGACTCGTTCCCGCTTGCTGCGGATGACGCCGAAAGTGGCGGACATGTTGACTCTCCTTGCCGGATATTCACAGAGACCGGCGCAATCAATACTCCACGTCGCTGTGGAAGAACTTGAGCTGGATCACCGACAAGGTGAAGATGACCACCAGGAGCACCACACCCATGGTGCTGGCAAAGCCGATGTTGTCGGACTGGAAGGCCTGTTGGTAGACATACCAACTGACCGTTGCCGTAGTCCAGGCGGGGCCGCCTTTGGTCAACACATAGACGGCATCAAACAACTGGAAGTTGAAGATGGTCGCCATAATAAAGCAAAAGCCGAGCGCAGGACGCAGCAAGGGAATGGTAATCCGCAAAATGATGTGGAGGAACTGTGCGCCGTCAATGCGGGCTGCCTCGTATAGGTCTTTGGGGATGGACTGGAGCGCAGCAAAAAGGATGATCACGTAAAAGCCGAAGCCGCGCCAAATCTCCATCATGACGATGGCGGGGATGGCCCAAGTCGGGTTGCCCAGCCAGTCAATGGGAGCAATCCCGAACCAGCCCAAGATGGCGTTGAGCGGACCGAAGTCGCGGTTGACAATATAGGCCCAGATGTTGGCAGCGATGACAATGGG
>CAKZVN010000171.1 GCA_937922105.1 uncultured Litorilinea sp. | reverse complement strand
GGACCGCGCGCCGGAACGACCGGCTGTCATCTGGCGCGACGAGGTGTGGAGCTATGCCACGCTCTACGACCAGGCCAACGCGCTGGCCCATCTGCTGGCTGCGCAAGGTGTCGGCCCAGGTGACCGTGTCTGCCTGCTGCTGGACAAATCCAACTGGGCGATTGCCGCCATCTACGGTATCCTCCAGCGCGGCGCAGCCTATGTCCCGCTGGACCCCAAAGCGCCGCCCAGCCGTCTGGCGGAGATCATCCGGCGCTGCGAAGCGTCCGCGCTGATCACCGGGGCCGCGCACCTGCCGGCGCTGCGCTCGCATCTGCCTAGCTTGCCCCGCTGCGCGATCGCGCGTGAACCGGCAGGTGATGACGGCGCGGTTACGACGTGGCTCCCTGCGACCTCCCCGGTACCGGAGCCGCCCCCGGTCGCGATCACTGAGCAGGACTTGGCCTACATCCTTTTTACTTCCGGCTCCACGGGGACGCCCAAAGGGGTGATGATCAGCGGGCGCGCGGCACTGGCCTTTGTGGAGTGGGCGGTAGATTTCTGCGGGCTGCGCGCTGAGGACCGGTTCGGCAACCACGCGCCCTTGCACTTTGACTTGTCGGTTTTCGACCTCTTTGGCGCGGCCGCGGTGGGAGCGACGGTTGTCCCGGTTCCCGCCGAGGTCGCGCTCTTCCCCTGGAGTTTGGCAGGCTGGATCGACGCGCAGGCGCTCAGCGTCTGGTATTCGGTGCCGTCGGTCTTGACACAGTGGATAGCGCGCGGGGGACCGGAACGTTTCGCCTATGCCAGCCTGCGCTGCGTGCTCTTTGCCGGAGAGGTCTTTCCGGTCAAACATCTACGCAGCCTGCAAGCTGCGCTGCCCCATGTGACGTTGGCGAATCTCTACGGCCCCACCGAGACCAATGTCTGCACGGCCTACCGTGTGCCGCGCCCATTGCCCGCGGAGACGACCGCGTTACCCATCGGACGCGCTTGCGCCAATTGCGAGGTCTTTGCGCTGGATGACGCCGGCGAGGTCGTACAACCAGGCGGGGAGGGCGAACTCTATGTGCGCGGCCCCACGCTCATGCAGGGCTATTGGCGTGACGAGGCGCAAAGCCGGCATGTGCGGCTCCCGGACCCGCGCCCCGGTCGCGAACCGCGCGGCACGGTCTATCGCACAGGCGACTGGGTACGGCTGGATGCCCAGGGCGACTATGTCTTTGTGGGCCGTCGCGACGGGCAGATCAAGAGCCGCGGCTATCGCATCGAACTGGGCGAGATCGAAGCCGTGCTGCTGGACCACCCCGCGGTCCTGGAGGTCATCGCGGTAGCCCTCCCCAACGAGGAATTCGGCGCGCGCTTGGTGGCGCTCCTGGTGATGGCCCCCGGGGCAAGCGTGCACGACGCCGGCTTGCGCGCACATTGCGCGACACGCCTACCTGCGTATATGATCCCGGTAGAATTTCACCTTGTTGTCGAGTTACCCAAGACCGTGACCGGAAAGCTCGACCGTCGCGCAGCCGCCGCCATGCTGCATCCCCCAGCGTTTGATGCAGTAGAATAGAATCACCGTCCGTACTACATTTGCAACAATCAGCCTACACCCGCACGAAAAGGATGGTTGGATGTCGCCTTCCGCGCTACCTGCGACCTGGGAACTCCTGGTTGGGATGCTTGCACACGAGTTAGGCCGGCCCCTCGACCCCGCAACTGCGACACCCGACTTAGCCCTGCTTGACTCCGGGGTGTTGGACTCGTTGACGATTTTACGCCTGGTGGTGTTGCTGGAGGATCGCTTTGCTGTGCGCATCGGCCCGGAGGAGGTCGTCCTCGAAAACTTTGCCACCCCCGCCAGGCTGGCGCACCTGGTGGACAGCAAACGCACCGCCCAGGGGACTCGCCTATGAGCCTCCCGGCGCGCTGTGATGTGGCAATCATCGGCGGCGGCCCCGCAGGCAGCATGGCGGCGGCCTATTTGGCGCGCGCCGGTTTTCATGTGGTGGTGGACAAGCAACGCCACCCGCGCTACGCCGTGGGCGAAAGCCTGATCCCCGATTTCTGGCGCTACTGCGACGAAGCCGGGGTAGCAGATGCGGTGGAAGCGGAGGGCTTTGTACGCAAGGCAGGCGGCTTGGTCGCCTGGCAAGGCACGCTGCGCCGTGTGGCGTTTAAGGATTTCGGCTATACGCGGCCTGCACTGCATGTGGAACGCGACCGCTTCGACCAGCTCCTGTTGGATAACTGCCGCAGCCTGGGCGCACAGGTGGTGGAGGGTGTGGCGGTCAACCATGCGAAGTTCGGTCCCGGCGCCGAGACAGGCGAGGCGGATAGCGTCCGGCTGCATCTGCGCGACGTGGCAAGCGGCGACGGCGCGCTCTTGGCCTGCCGCACTGTGATTGACGCCAGCGGACAAGCCGCAGTACTCGGTCGCCAGTTGGGTCTGCGCCGAATGGACGAAGGCTTTCGCTTCATGAGCGTGTGGGGCTATTTCGACGGCTCCGATTATCTCACTCCCACCGGGGACATCCTCCCAGCCCACGAGGTGACGCGCACGCCGCCGGTGACCTTTGTCACGTCGCTGGGACCGGACCACGCCTGGGGCTGGAGTTGGCACATCATGCTGCGGCAGACCACCAGCGTCGGCCTGGTGGTCCCGGTAGACACGGTCAAAGCAGTGAAAGAG
>CAKZVN010000170.1 GCA_937922105.1 uncultured Litorilinea sp. | reverse complement strand
GGCCCCCCCCTTGAAGAGCACCCCCCCGCGCGCCGCCGCGGCAATCGCGCTCAAGACGCTCGCCGGCGTGCTGATAATGAGCGCGCAGGGACTTGCCACCACCAACAGGGTCATGGCGCGATAGAGCGTGTTCTGGAACGGCTCATCCACAAAGAGCCACGGGAGCACAATCGCCAGGACAGTCGCGCTGATGACCACATAAGTATAAGGCTGGCTGAAGCGGTCAATGAATTTCTGGGTGGGCGCGGCGTCCTCGCGCGCCTCGGCAACCAGCTTGATGATTTTGTTCAGCGTGCTCTCCGCAGCGGGCTTGGTGACCTCCACCTCCAGCGCGCCGCCGCCGTTGATGGTGCCGGCAAAGACTTGGTCACCCGGCTCCTTGTGCACGGGGACGCTCTCACCGGTGATGGGGCTTTGGTCAACCGTCGTCACTCCCTTGACCACCGTCCCATCCACCGGCAAGCGGTCGCCGGGGCGCACCAACACCAGATCGCCTGGGACAAGGTCGTCCACATGTACTTGGAGTTCGGCCCCATTGCGGCGCACGGTCGCCACCTCCGGGCGCAGATGTCCCAACGCCTCGATGGCGCGGCGTGTGCGGTCCATGGCGAATTCTTCCAACGCGCCGCTTAAGGTAAAGAGAAAGAGCAGGAGCGCGCCCTCCGCCCACTGTCCGATTGCGGCTGCCCCCAGCGCCGCGGCAATCATCAAGAAATCAATGTCGAGTTTGCCCTGCCGTGCCTGGGCAATTGCACCAGTCAAGCCGGAATAGCCGCCGGCAGCAAAAGCGATCACCGCCGCCACCGCCACCGCCCATCCTGGCAGCACACCGGTCACCTCGCCGCCGAGCCACCCCACCAACAACGCCACCAACGTAATCGCAGCCAGCAGCAACTCGACATTCTCGCGCCAAATCGAAAAGACCCACCCCCCTGTGCCGCGCGCTTCCCGCATGGTGAGAGCGCCCCGCGCCGGGGCGGCTTCTTGTGTTGTCATGCCGATCTTCGTCCTTTGCTCGTGGACCACATCCCCGTGGCTATCCCTTGCTTCTTATCGGCTCTAACTCTCCCACCGTCCCGGAAGCTGCGAGTTTCCAGAATGGTGGAATCCGAGTACGTACCGCAGAGTAGCCGGTAGTCGGTTCTACTTTACGCGCCGCCCGCTCGCATCGAAGGCCTGACGCGCCACGTACTCGTTTCTGTTTGTCTATGCCTGTGAATCGGCGGCACGTCGCGCGTGCCACAAATCGCGAATCTCCGCACGTTTGCGCGCTTGGCATTCGCGGCAAAACCCGTAAACGTCAATCCGCACTGCCACCGGCGCAAAGTGGTTGTTGCCCACACTTGCCGCAACTTGCCCTAGCTCCTCCGGCACCGGGTGATCCTGGATGCTGTGGCAACGCAAGCAGATCAGGTTGACATGGGGAGACGTGTCCGTGTCGTAGTGGGTATGCTCCGCGCCGAAGCCAATCTCCACAATCGCACCCAGGTCGCGCAGCGTGTTCAGCGTGTTATAGACCGTCGCCCGGCTGATCTCCGGGTTGCGCGCCGATAGTTGCCGGTACACCTCGTAAGGCGTCGGATGCGAGGAAGTCGCAGCCAAATAGTCGCAGACCCAGTAGCGCTGCTCCGTGATGCGCCGTCCTGCCTGGCGCAACGCGTTGAGATAGCGGTCACGCTTTGCCGTCTTCCCCGTCGCGCTCATCCTTCCCCATCCTTCGCAATATGTCTGTGAACAAAGCGTAAGTTTGCCTGCACAAAACTTAGAATCATTCTAAATACGGTCCTATTGTACGACGCCTGTGCCGCTTTGTCAACCCACACGCAGCCCACCGCGCGCCAAGACACTTCGCGCAAATTGTCCCGGAACACGCCAAAGGTTTGACCCGACTTGTGAACTCTGGTACAATCCGCCCCACGTTCACGTCCGGCCTGCTTTTCACAGGAGACTCTGTGCTACAACGGCTCATGTGGTTCGCGATTTTGGCGATCATTGTCGCCTGGATCGTGCTCAGCTATTTGCCCGCATCCGTGGTGAGCCTGCCGACTCTGACCTTCGGTCCACGTGTTTCGGCCTGGCTGGCTGCCCTTGCCCCCCTTGTACTGCTCGCATTTGTCGCCATCCAACTCTGGTTGGTGCGTGATACCGTAAAGGCTGTACGCGCCTACCGCGCGCCGACCGATGAGCCTGCGCCTGCTCGCCCCCACCTGGGCGCGGAGTTGCTTTGGACTGCGCTTCCCATCGCGATGACATTGGCGGTCGCCTGGGGCGGCTACGCGTTGTGGGCGCAAATGGCAGACCGGTAATGGGTACGCGCCTACCTTACCGTGCCAAAGTTCTGTGGGTGTGCTTCCCATGCCGGAGCCGATTTCGTTCCCCAAGCGCGATCAACATGTGCATGGCTGCGTGGATAGTTGTATAATGGCGGTCGCCTACGCCGCCCCAGGAAGAGGCGTTGAGCCGACCGTTGCCGTCACACGCTGCGCGGCCCAGTTGTCGTCCGTCTGCCGTTCCGTTTGCTACGTCTAGATTGCCGGAAAGACTCGATAGGAGCAGCGAGACCGTATGCCCAAGTCCGCCACCGACAAGCGTCATTTTATCATTGCCGCGGCCCTGGTCGCCGTCACCACCGTCCTCATGGACATCCTGCTCAAGGCCGTCCTCCCGTTGCCGATCCAGGCTAGCCTCGAAGCGCTCACCATTGACGCGCTCATCGGCTGGCATCTCTCCCTCATCGCCTTCCTCTTCTCGTTGATTGTCGTCTTCATGCTCTATAGCATCGTCGTCTTTCGCAAACGACCCGGCGACAACTCCGACGGCGAGCATTTTGAGGGCAACACAACGCTGGAGATTATCTGGACCGTCGTGCCCCTGATCGCCGTCATCATCTTCGCCTTTTACGGCATCAACACCCTAGCTGAGGTCACCCGCTCCGAACCCAACGAGGTCGTCGTCAAGGTGAACGGCTTCCAGTGGGGCTGGAGCTTTGAATATGACGGCGTCCTGTCACCAGAGATGGTCATCCCGGTCGACCAACGCGTGCGGCTGGAGATGAACACCCGCGATGTCATCCACTCCTTCTGGATTCCAGAAATGCGCGTCAAACAGGACCTGGTCCCCGGTCAAGAGACCATCTTACGCTTCACACCCATCGTCACCGGCGAATACACGCTGGCGTGCGCCGAGCTGTGCGGGCGCAGCCACTGGAGCATGTTGGCCCCGGTGCGCGTGGTGAGCGCCTCCGAGTTTGACCAATGGCTGGCGCAACGCCGCGCCGAACAAAACCCGGCGCTGGTCCAAGCCGGCCCGGACACCGAATAACCTTTGTCCTCTCACGGGTAGGCGACCCTACCCGGTGTGCAGCACGTCACCACGTTTGCGCAAGGAGAACCGTCCATGTCATTGATGTCGCTCGGCCTGGTGCGTGGCCTTATCGGTCAGGCATTGGGCACATTGGCCGGGTTGTTCCTGGTCACGTTGATCCGTGTCCTTGCGGGGATGGACCCCATCTGGGCCGAAGAACCGGCCTGGGTCACGGGGGCTGTCCTCGGCGTCATCGGCTTCCTCATCGGCGTCGGCGCCCTGACCGACTGGGCCAAGTGGACGGTGGGCATCCCCACCCCGCTGCATCACGGTCCGCCCGTGGGCAAGCCGGCTTGGGTGCGCTATTTCAGCGTGGACTACAACCACAAGGTCATCGGCATCCAGTATGGCGTCACCGGCCTGCTCATGCTCATGATCGGCGGCGCCTTTGCCGTCATCTTCCGCACCGAGCTGTCGCGCACCGGTCTGCAATTCCTTTCCGCCGACACCTACAACACCCTCTTGAGCATGCACGGCTGGGCCGCGCTGATGGCTATCCTGTTGGGCATCGGCGGTATGGCCAACTACCTGGTTCCGCTCATGCTGGGCGCCGAGGATATGGCCTTCCCGCGGCTCAACGCCTTCGCCTACTGGCTCAATGTTCCCTCCATCGTTCTGCTCATGACCAGCCTCTTTTTCGGCTGGGACGGTGGCTGGACGGTCTACCCACCGTTGAGCGTCATCGGCTCGGTGGGCTATCAATTTGTCTTTTACTCCATCTTTACGTTGGGCCTCTCGTCGGTGCTCGGCTCGCTCAACCTGATCGCCACCATCCTGCGCATGCGCCCGCCGGGCATGACCCTCTTCCGCATGCCCATCTTCTGTTGGGCCATCCTGGCGACCAGCATGATCCAGCTCACCGCCACCCAGCTCATCGGCTTGGCCTTCCTCATGGTCTCCTTCGAGCGCCTGTTGGGCATGGGCTTCTTCGACTTTGAGAAGGGCGGCACCCCCATCCTCTTCCAGCACTTGTTCTGGTTCTACTCGCACCCTGCGGTCTACATCTTCGTGTTGCCCGGCCTGGGGATCATCAGCGAGATTCTGCCCGTCTTTGCGCGCAAGCCCCTCTTCGGCTACCGCTGGATCGCGCTCTCCAGCTTGGCGATTGCGCTGGTCGGCTTCCTGGTCTGGGGTCATCACATGTTCACCTCCGGCTATGCCGAATACCTGCGCGTGCCCTTCATGTTGGCGACGCTGCTGGTCGCCGTGCCCACCGGCGTCAAATTCTTCAGCTGGCTGGGCACCATCTGGGGTGGGCGCTTGACCTTCCCCACGCCCATGCTCTTTGTCCTGGGCGCTATCTCGGTCTTCCTCATCGGCGGTCTGAGCGGCCCCATCCTGGCGACCGTCGCCAGCGACCTGCACCTGCACGACTCCTACTTCGTGGTGGGGCACTTCCACGCCACCATCTTCGGCGGCTTCACCTTCCCGTTCTTCGCGGCCATCTACTACTGGTATCCCAAGATCACCGGTCGCATGTACAACGAGGCAATGGGCAAGCTGCACTTCTGGATCATGACGCCGGCCTTCTGGATGATGAGCATCGGCCAAATGTCGGTGGGCGTCATGGGCATGCGCCGCCGCATCGCCGACTATGACCCGGCCCTGGGCGTCGAATTCGGCCATATCTTGGTCACCATCGCCGGTTTCGCCATCGCCTTCTCGATCCTGATCATGATCTACAACCTGCTGCACAGCGCCGAGGTGGGCAAGGTCGCCGGCGCCAATCCCTGGCGCTCGCGCTCGCCTGAATGGCAGATTCCCTCGCCCGTGCCCGAGCACAGCTTTGCGGCGCCCATCGCCGTGGTCGGCGAGCCGTATGACTACGGTCTGCCCAACTCGACCTATATTCGCATGGCCGGCGCGGCCGGTGACGACTAAACCGGCCCGATGACCGAACGCAGGGGAGACAAGGAGTCCACCATGAACGAAAAACGCGCCGCCGCCTACCGGCTCAGCGCCACCGTCGCCCTGGTGCTGGCGGTGTTAACCATCATCGAATATGTCGCCGGCGTCTACTGGCCCAGCCCGGTGGTGCTCATGCTCTTGGCCCTCTTCAAGGCCGTCGCCGTCCTCAACTACTTCATGCACGTCTCGCGACTTTGGACCGCCGAGGAGGAACACTAACTCATGAGCGCCGCTACCGCACATGCCGTTGCCGCGGCCCACGCCGGGCATCACGGTGACCACCACGCCCCCGCCGTGGACAACTACAAAGAACAGCTGCGCAACAATCGCCTGGGGCTATGGCTCTTCTTCATCTCCGAGACCTTCCTCTTCGGCGGTTTGTTGGCAGTTCGCTTCTTCCTTTGGGGGGACCACCGGCCCGAATTGGACCAGTTCATCGGTCTGTTGGTCACCAGCGTCCTGCTGCTCAGCAGTTTCACCATGAACCTAGCCGAGAAAGGCATGGAACATGGCGACATGAAGACCTTCTCGCGCGGGCTGCTCGCCACCGCCGTCCTGGGCACCATCTTCCTGTTGGGCGTGCTGGTCTTCGAGTGGGGTCTCTTCCCCGCCATCTACCAGGGCCATCTCACCCCGTGGGACAACGTCTACGGCGCGGTGGTCTTTGCCATGACCGGGATGCACGCCCTGCACGTGCTCAGCGGCATCGTCTTCATCTTCATCGTCTGGCGGCTGGGCCGCCAGGGGCACTACACCCCCCAGCGCCACTGGGGCGTGGAAGCCTGCGCCATCTACTGGCACTTCGTGGACCTAGTCTGGATTTTCTTCTACCCGGCGCTCTATTTGATCGGAACGCCGGTTCACTAGCCTGACATGCATCCATTGATCCGGGCGCTGCTCTCGCCGTGGGAGTGGCGCCCCGATGTCTTGATCATCCTCACAGCCCTGGCGCTCCTCTATGCCGTGGGCTGGCTTCGTCTGCGCCGCCAGAGCGTCCACCGCAAACTAGCGACCCGCGGCCGCTTGATCGCCTATATGAGCGGGCTGGGCATCCTTGCCCTCAGCTTAATGTCGCCCATTGACCGCCTGGGCAGCCAACTCTTTTTCATGCACATGATCCAACACATGTTGATGATCCAGCTGGCTGCGCCGTTGCTGCTTTTGGGCAACCCCTTCCCGTTCATGATGTGGGCATTGCCACAAGGTCCCCGTCTTGCCACGACGCGCCTCTTCACCGATGACTCGGCAGTGCGCCGTCTATTGACCACCGCCACGCGTCCCGGCATCGCCTGGCTGCTCTTCCTCACCGTCTATCTGGGCTGGCATGACGTTGCCGCCTACAACGCCGCGCTCACCTACAAGTGGGTGCACAACCTGCAACACATCACTTTCTTCGTGGCGTCGCTGCTCTATTGGTGGCCCATCGTCGGCAATGCGCCCCACTTCCATCGTCGCCTGCCCAACTGGGCCAAGTTGCCCTACTTACTGGGCGTCATCCCTCCCAACATGCTGGTGGGCGTCTCGATTGCCTTTGCGCCCGAGGTGATGTACACCTACTACCTCAGCGTGCCGCGCATCTGGGGCTTCACCGCGCTGCAAGACCAGCAACTCGCCGGCGCGATCATGTGGATTCAGGGCAGCGAGATGTACATTTGGGTTGCGCTCTTTATCCTCTATCGCATGTTCCGCAAGAAGTCCCCGGCCCAGCGCGTCGCCGCAGCCGGCGCAACCAAGCCCTCATGATGCGACGCTTGCTCTTGCTTTCGGTTATTGCGACCCTCGCCTGGCTTGCGGGGGGGCGCCCACTGGCGGCGCATGGCGGCGGCACCCCGCGGCTGACCAACGCGCCCGCCGGCCCCTATCGCGTCTATGCCTGGTCCGACCCGGAACCGTGGCGCGTCGGGGAAGTACATCTCTCGCTGGCGGTGACCGAACCCGCCACCGCCGCCGACGACCGCCCCGGCGCGCAACTGGAAATCCCCGTGACCGCAGCCGACATCACCGTCCTCCTGACCCCGGTGGACGGCGGCGCGCCCATTCACCTAGTCGCCGAGCGCCAACCCTTTCTCAACGACTTCTACTTCGAAGTCGACACCCAACTGCCCGCAGCCGGGTTGTGGGATGTCACCATCCAAGTAGACGGCCCCGCAGGCAGCGGCAG
>CAKZVN010000169.1 GCA_937922105.1 uncultured Litorilinea sp. | reverse complement strand
ACCACGCTGCGGTCATGGAGCCGGCCCGCCGCTACTCCACATAGCCCAGATTGCGGAGCTGGCGCAGGATGGTCTCCTCGTCCTCCTGAGTCCAGACCGGTGGAGCCGGAGCCGCTGCGTCCGGGCCTGGCGCATCCACTGCGCCGATCGGCGCGCCGCGACCGGCTGCGGCGCCGTCCAGCCACCCGCGCGCGACCCTGCCGTCCATGCTCGCGGGCACCGCGCAGCCCTGGAGATGCAACACTGTGGGCGCAATGTCCGTCAGATTGAGCGGTACCGCCACGCGGCCGTGGGCGCGGAACGATGGCCCTGCGGCAATCACCACGCCCATCTCGCGGTGGCTGCCGCTTTCATGGGTATGGGGCGGGGCAAAGAGCGCGGCAGGCGACGGCGCAAATTCATAGCCTTGCCGCGTGATATACGCCAGGTCGCGCATGATCACGGTGAGGTCCGGCGCCCACGCCAGATGGGGACCGTGAAAAAGTTCCTCCTTGCGATAGACCGCGGAGACCACCGGCAAGCCGTCCGCGGGGTCCACCAACTCGCGCAGCGCGGCGGTGATCTCGGCGCAGACAGCCGCGGCTCGGTCGGGCGGGACAATACCCTGGGCCTCGCGACCCTGCAAGTTGAGATAGATTTGCCCGTGATAGCCGAAGCTATAGGCTTGGGTCCTGGACCAGTCCACGATCTCGCTCAACTCCTGGCGTGCGCTTTCCGCCAGCAGCGTGATACGGTCCCCCAGCCGGTCCTTGAGCCAGCGCTCGACGCGCCCCAGACCGCGGCTGCGCAAAAGCCGCGAGATGCCCTGGCGCGTTACGCCCAGCCGAGCCAGCACCTGCTTGGGCGACAGCGCCGCGACCGGCGACTGCTTCAGGTGCAGAAAACCGGCCTGGCGCAGCCACTCGTTGAGCGACACATCCTTGTAGAGCGGGCCGGCGCCGTGATCGGAGACAATCAGCACGTCGCTCTCCTCGCCCGCAGCCGCCACAAAGCGCCCGACCCATCCGTCCACATACACATAGTAATCGCGCAGCGCGTTGCCGAAGGCTGCGGCTGCCTCCGCCGTATGTGCGGGGTGGGTGGGGTCGCCCGCCGCCCAAAAGAAGTGGGCCATTTCGTCGGGGTCGCGCACCACATGCATGAAAAAATCCCACGGCTCGCGGCCATACAACTCCAGCGCGGTCGCAGCCTGCAGGTCGGTGATGGCATAGACCTCGTCCAGAAAGGCTTGCGCCTGGCTCGGCGTATAATGCACGCGCTTGTTGACGCGGTAGCCGCGACCACGGAGTTCCTCTTCCAACGAGGGCGGATAGGCAAAGGGGCGGTAGTCGGGCGTGCCCAAACCACTCACCAAAATACCGTTGACGGCATCCACCGGGTAGGTCATGGGCATGTTGACCACGCCCACGCGTCGTCCGGCATAGCCCAACAGCTTCCACAGTGTAGGCACGGTAAGCGTCGCGCCCGCCTGCACCGTGCGCCGGCGCAGGGTGGTCAAGTCGCGCTGGACAAAGTCATAGATGCCGTGCTTGCCTGGATTCATGCCGGTGCTGAAGGAAACCCACGCCGCGGAGGAAAGCACCGGCATCACCGAGCGCAATTCGCCATAGCTGCCACGTTGCATGAGCGCAGCCAAATTCGGCAAGAGACCCGCCGCGGCCCAGCGCTCGATCAAGTCGAGCGAGGCCCCATCCAGTCCGATCACCAACGTCCGTGTCATCGCCATTCCCCCGCGTGCTTACCCTGCCTGGGTCAGGCGCATGGCTGCGGCGCCGCCCGCCATCCACCAGAGGACGGCATAGATCGCCACTGCCGGTGCGACCGCCCACCACCAGGGCCAACTCGCCGTCAAGAACAAAAAGCCCGCGGCGCCGCTCGCGGCAACCAGGGGCGGCAGCACCATGCGCCGCTCCGGCAGACGTACCACCGCGACCACGCTCGCCAGCGCCAGCAGCAAAAAGGTCGCGGTCGAGATACTGCGCGCCAGGGCTGTCCCCGCCGCGCCCAACCACGCCGCCAGCCATAGATTGGCGACGACGTTGACCAGCGCGCTGATGGTGATAAACTGCGCGGCGCGATTCTGGCGGTTGGTCGCCAAGAGCAAGCGGGAGTGCGGCACATTCAAGCTGAACAGCACCACCCCCAGCATGAGAATCTGGGTCGGCAACGCGGCGGGTATCATCGCCGGGCCGAAGACCAGCCCGATCACCGGCTCGGCGAAGAAAACACCCAACAAGCCGGTCAATAGCCCCACCGACAACACACCGGAGACGGAGCGACCGTAGAGCCGTTGCAGCGCCGCATGGTCGGCCTTCCCCGTCGCTGCACCGGACGCTACCCGGCTCATGGTAGGATAAAGGGCCGCGCGAAAGGCCTGCACCGGCAAAGTCGCCAGGGCAAAGAGCGTCGTCGCCGTGCTATAGTAGCCGACCTCGCGCGCGCCACGCAACAGCGACAGGAGAATCACATCCACCTGGTACTCCAGCATCACCACCACCCCCATAAGCCAAAAAGACCAATCGGCCCTGGGCGCAATCAGCGCGCGCCACGTCGGGCCGGAGAGTCCTTCCCCCGCGCCACGCGTGTGAAAATGCCAGGCAAAGAGCGCAAACGCCAGCCCGGTCGTCACCCACGACGTGACCAGCCACGTCCCGGCAATCGCCAAGATATCCGCCTGCAAGCCCAACACCAGGGCAATCAACCCCAAACGCGAAACGGTCTGGGTCGCCATGACGGCAAAGACCGGCGCAAAACGCTCGTTGCCCACATAGGCATTGACCAGCGCCAGCGTGGCGTTGTCGGTCACGGTGCTCGCCAACATGAGCAAGATGAACCAAGTCTCCGCCGGGTTATACCAACGACCCAAGTAGAGCAGCGCGGCTACGACCAGCAGCACACCCAGGCTCACCACCGCGCGGACGCGTACATAGTCCCACACAGACTGCCAGGTATACGCGCGCGTGGTGCTCTCATCCGCGGACGTCACGCGCCGCCGCGCGATCTCGCGCACAATCTTGTCGTCAATCCCCACCCACCAGCCGGTCATGAGCAAATGAAAGGTTAACGCCAACGAAAAGAGACCCGCGACCTCCGGTCCCTGGGTGCGCGCCAGAAGGATCAAGGTCGCGGCCCCGGCAAAGCGCCCAATGCCGCGCTGGGCAAGCGAAAAGAGCGTGTTGGCTGCGAGTCGCATCAGCGGTCCGGTGGGCGATTCGACGCCGGTGGGGGCGCGGGTTTGCGCGCCACACAGAAATGGCCCAACGTCGCCTCTCGTACACGGTCGAGCCGGTCCAACTCAAAGAGCAGCAAAGGCAACGCCACTTCGAAGAGCGCCACAGTCGCCGCCTTGAGCGGCAGGCGCACCGCGGCGGGCAGCCCCAGCGCGCCCCGGTTGCGGCTGAAGGTCCAGTAGGGCAGTTGCTGGAGTTGGAACGAGAGATACCAGAAATAGCCGCCCAGCGCGCGCATCTGTGTCACCTGCAAGCCGTGCTTCTCCAGCAAGTAGCGGATGCCATAGGAGGTATAACGATAGAAGTCATAGGGAATCTGGTGTTCGTGCCAGCTTTGCGGCGCCACCAGAATCAACAGCCCGCCGGGACGCAGGACGCGCGCCAACTCGCCCACCACTGCGCCCGGTTCGGGCAGATGCTCCATGACCTGGGTAAAGACCACCGCGTCAAAGCTCGCGTCGGCAAAACACAGGCGGTCCAGCGTGTTGATGGCGTCCAGCCCGGAATAGTCCCAGGTGGCGTCGCCCACTGCCAGATCAACCCCGATATAGCGGGTATGGGCAAAGAGCGGTTTGAAGCGCCCCTCGCCCGCGCCTGCGTCCAGCACACGGCTGCCGGGGGGAAGTTCGGATGCCACGTGCGCCAACAGCCGCCGCATCAGGTACGTGTTGACCTCAATACGTTCACGCAGCCGGGGCGGCAGATACTTGCGCCAAGAATCGCCGGGCATGGTCAAGTCTCGCGACTTTCGTGAGAACGGGATGGCAGACCAGGGGTGCGTGGTTGACCGACGCGCGCCAGAATGCGCCGCACCTGGTCACCCGCCCAATCTACCCCGGCACGCGCCGCGGTGAAGAAGTGGACACGCAGGGAGGGTAGGAAATAGACCCGCCCACGCGGGCGCGCACGGTACGCCGCCATGCGCTCGTCCAACAGCGCATTCGCCAGCGCGTAGAGGTCCCGATCTGCAGCGGTGATGCTTTCCAGATACTCCAGAACGCGCGGGGGATACCCGGCTGCCGCGCGGTGGGTAAAGCGGGCGTCGGCAGCGCGCTCCGGCGCACGGTTGAGATTGGGCCAAATCAACGGCGGTTGGACGCCGATGAACTCGCACAGGAGCAGGGCCGTCTCGGCAAAGCGCTCGGTCACGCCCACCACCGCGCACTGGTGCAGCGTTGCGGTCGCAGCGGCGACGGTCGCGTTCAGGTCGGCGCTTGCGACACAGGCGTCGTAGTCGTCCAAGATCGCCGGGCCGCGGCGCGGCGCGTCCGGCCCCAGATACGGCGCGAGGTCGAACTCCACCCCGAGCCAACGCGTCTGGCGGTTGTCCAGCCAGCGACCGTCCGGCGCGGCTGCGCCCGCCACAAAGCTGCGCCAGGCGAGAATGCCCTGCTGGTTGGCAGGAGCAACATCCTGGGGCCGCGTGTCATAGAGTCGCTCCATGTACTTAATCTGCGAGACCGAGCGCTCCACCGGGTCACGCAGGATGGTTATGGCGGCATAGCCATGGTCCGGCGGCAAGAGCGAATCGAGCGCGCGACCGAAATGGCCCACAAAGCAACGATAGCGCAACAACTCGCGGCGCGGTTGCTCGACCAAGCGATGAATCTGCGCGGAGGGAAAGAGGGCACGCGCGCCATAGGCATGGCGCAGCAAGTAGCGCAGTGAAGTCCCGCCGGTCTTGGGCAGGTGCATGAAGTAAAGCAAGGGCAACCGGTTGCCCGCGTGCTGGTCCGTCAACGGCTCTACGCTTTCCGGCGGTGCACACTCGGCCCGCATGTCTGGGATTCTATCACAGGTTATTCTGCGCCGGCTTTGCGCGCCGCAATCACGCGTACCCCGCCCCGGTCCAACCGGTCCGCCAGCCAAAAGAGCGGCGCAAAGAGAAAGCGCACACCGTGCAGGTCTATAGCGCGCTCAACACCGCGCAACAACGGGCCGGGAGCCAAACGCGCGCGCAGCCAAGTGCGCAGACTGGTGGCGAAGGCAAAGTAGCCGCCGAATGTGGCGCGATTGTCCAGCACCTGGAAGCCCGCCTCGCGCAAGAGTTCTGCCATCACCGGTTTGGGGAAGACATGCAGATGGCGCGGCGCGTCATAGCCGACCCAATAGCGTCCGAAGATGCGCCGGTCCACACTCTCCCAGTTGGGAATGGTGAGCACCAGCAGCCCGTCCCGTTGCAGCCAGCCGTAAATGCGCCGCAACACCGCAAGCGGGTCGTAGGTGTGCTCCAACACGTCCCACAAGGTGATCAGATCAAAACGCGCCGAGGGGATGTCCACCTGCGACAGTTCACCGCGGATCACCTCCAGGCCGAAACGTTCACGCGCGTAGGCCGCGGCGTGCTCGCTCAACTCGATGCCCAAGACTTGCCAGCCGTGGCTGCGCATCTCGTCCATGAAAATACCGGTGGATGCGCCAACGTCCAGCAGCCGGCCCGGTTGCGCGGCGGTGAAGCGCTCCACATAGCGGCGACGCAGACCGATGTTGCGGCGACGCATGGCGCGCAGCAAAGGATTGCGCTCATCCTGGATCGCCCTGCGATAGGGGGCATAGGCAGGCGGGTAGTGGCGTGCCAGCGCAGCCGGGACCGGTCGCGGGCTGAGAAAAATCAGACCGCAACGCCTGCATTCACACATGGCAAAATGGCCCGGCGTCTTGTAGAGATAATCCTCCAACTCGACCAAAACGTGCGGGGACGTGTCCCCGCAACGCGTGCAAGGGACTTGCTCCAATTCGGTTCCCGCGATGGAGACAGTGGAGTGCAGATCGCGCGGCGCGCTCATACGATCTCCTGGTAGAGCGCCTCGACCTCGGCGGCGAGCGCGGCCCAGCTAAAGCGCGTGAGCGCGAGCCGGCGCGCGTGGCGACCCTGGGCACGGCGCAGTTCCGGGTCATCCAGCAGGCGCAGCGTCTGTGTCGCCAACGCCTGCGGGTCGGGGTCAGCGAGCAGGCCGATGGGTTCACGGCGCAACAGCGTCGCCACATCGCCCACCGCGGTGGCGACTGTGGGCCGCCCCACCGCCATGTAATCGTTGAGCTTCATGGGCCAGCGTCCGCGGTTGGCGTTGGAGTCACAGAAGGGCAGCCAGCAGAGATCGCACGCGCCCAAATAGTCGTTGAGCAGATGGTCCGCCACATAGCCGGTCTGGATCACGGCGTGGGGCGCGGCAACGCGTGCGCGCAGGTCGGCCGGGAAATAGCCGGCGATCAACAGGCGCGCATCCGGGCGCAACGCATGGAGCCGGTCGAAAGCCGCAGCCATCAGCTCGGCGTCGCGCGCAAAGATGGTCCCGCAATAGCCAATGAGCGGCCCGTCGTGGTCAATGCCCACCTGGCGCCGCGCGGCGTCGCGGTCCACCGGGAAAAAGCGCCGCGTGTTGCAGCCATTGGGCAGCACGCGCACGGTCGCGGGGTCCACGCCCAGTTGGACGGCCCGCTCCAGCAGTGGCGTGCTGATCACCGTGGTGCGGTCGGCGATGCCGCGAAAACGCTCCTCGAAGAAGGTCTCCACCGGGCGCAACAGCGCGCGCAGCAGCGGGTTGGGCCGCTCCTCCACCGAACCGCCGCGACCGAACCAGTCGGCCCAATCCAGCACCACCGGCGTGTGGCGCAATTTTTTTGCATAGAGCGTAGGGAGCAGCACCGTAGGCCGCGTCTCGAAAGCGTGCACTACGTCAAAGCGGCGACCCGCCAACCACCCCACACGGCGCAACGCGTTCCAGGGGTCCCAGCCGGAGCGCAACGCACCATTCCACAGGTCAGGCGCTTCCACGTGGGTCAAGCCATCCACTGCGCGCACATGCAGCCGCAGCCGGTGCTGCGGCGCGGTGGAGACCAACGTCACCGCATGGCCGCGCTCAGCCAGTTCGCGGCCCAAATAGAGCGCACGCCAATAGGTCCCTTTGCCGGTGAGGTTGAGCACGAGCAACAGAATGCGCACGCCATCCCCCTACTGCGCGCCGTTGCGCGCGGGCGTTGCCGCGGGCGGCGCGCAGCGCGGCACGGGTCCCAACCACCCCTCAACCAACCCGCGCCAATACGCCGCCAGCGCGGTCCATTGGCTGCGCCGCGCCAAACGCCAACTCCAGCGCAGCGCGCTCGCGCCGCGAAAGGCCAAAATCGCGGGCGCGCGCCATACAGTCAGATGCTTGCGGAAATAAAGACCACTGCTGCGCGCCATATGATAGCGTTCCGCCGGGCTGGATGGGCCGCCGGAGCTGGTCGCCACCTTGTGCCACAACACCGCCGCAGGAACCAGGACCAGCGCCAACCCGGCTCGCCGCACGCGCAGACAATAGTCCAGGTCCTCATAGTACATAAAGAAGCGCTCGTCCCACAGACCCACCCGCTCCACCGTGCTGCGCGGGATGAGCAGCGCACAGCCGCTGAGAAAGCCGCGCGGGGTGGGCCGGTCGGGCAGGGGCCAAGCGCGCCCGTGATCGCCGCTCATCTCCAACAGGAGCGGGTGTAGATCGCCGCCCTGGGACCACAACCGCGACGGCGCGGCGTGATAGTAGATCGCCGGGCCGGTCATGCCCACACCCGGCCCCAGCGCCGCCACCAGCGCCGCCACCATGCCCGCGTCCACCACTGTGTCATTGTTGAGCAGCAACAGATGGGTCGCGCCCTGGGTCAGCGCATGGCGCATCCCCGCATTCATGCCTGCGGCGAAGCCCACGTTGGCGGGCAATTCCAACACGTCCACGTCCGGGAAAGCAGCGCGGATGCGCGCCGGCGACCCGTCGTGGGAGGCTTGGTCCACCACCAGCACGCGCAGCCGCGCATAGGCCGACGCCTGCAACGACGCCAGACACGCCAGCGTGTCATCGGCGCGGTTCCAGTTGAGGATAATGGCGTCTACCGTGGGCGTGCCGATGGTCATGGTCTAGGCCTGTATCGGGCCGCGCGCGGCGACCAAGGCTGCGGTCAGCGCGCGCCAGCTTGCCGCGACCGCTTCCGCAGGCGGAGGCTGCGCCTCCGCGCGGCGCGGGGTATGCAGAAACTCGATGAGCGCCGCAGCCAGCGCAGACGGGTCCTGGGCCGGCACAATGCGGTCGGCTGTACCGGGCCGCGCCGCGCCCAGCAGCGCATCGCTGGCGATCACCGGTGTGCCCAGCGCGGTGGCAGTCTGGACCACGCCGCTGCCCGTGGCGCGACGATAGGGCGCAACCAGCGCATCGGCGGCGGCAAAATAGGTGGCAACTTCTTCGTTGGGGATGTAGCGGTTATGGAGGGTCACTGCGTCTTGTAACCCCAGTTCGGCAACGCGGCGTGCGACGGTCTCGTATTGGCCCCAAAAGTCACCCGCCACCAGCAACCGCGTCGCGGGGTGCGCTGCCAACACCGCAGGCAGCGCCGCCAACAGATCGTCCAGCCCCTTATACGCGCGCACCATGCCGAAAAAAAGCAGCAGCGGGCCGTCCACGGGCAAACCCAGCCGGCGGCGCGCGTCAGCCTGCGCAAGCGGAGCCGCGGGGAAGATGTCATAAAGCGGGTGGGGCGCGACCTGCGGCGCACAGCCGGGCAGCAAGGCTTGCAGCCGCGCTGCCTCGGCTGCGGTGTGAACAACCCAGCCCGTCCCTTGTCCCAAGACCCAACGACTGATGCGCCGCTCCCAGGGTTTGGCATCATGGGGAAGGACATTGTGACAGAGAAAGACAACGCGGGTCTTGCCGTTACCGCGCACGCTGCGCGCCAAGATCCCCCAGATCAACGCCCAGAAGGTCGTCCACCATTGCAGGACGAGCATCTCCGGCGCAGCCGCAGCCAATGCTTGCGCAGTACGCCGCCAGGTCAGCGGGTTGAGCGAGTCGAGCCAGGGCTTGGCATCCACAGAACGCAGGATATGGCGGCTGGTATCGCGGTCGCTGCTGCCGGGAAAAAGCCAGGCCGGATATTGGCGGCGGAAGGTGATCAACAACAACTCGTGCCCCTCCTCCCCCAGGGCCTGTGCCAGCCGTGTGGTGTAGTGCGCGATGCCGCCGCGGAAGGGGTAGGTAGGGCCGACCAGGGCGATCTTCATACGCGGCGCGGGGGCATCGCCCGCCAAGCAGGCGCAACAGCGAGATTGCGAGACAGGCGCGGCGCGCCGGTTTGCCGGATCATGTCCAATACTATACTATCGCGCACAGGGCAGGACAAAGTTTTGGCCCGGCTCACGGTTTGCGATTCGACACGAAGGACGGCAACGGCGATGCGCCCAAGCACGGCTCCGCCCCCCCTAGAAGCGCTCCCCTCTGTCTTGGCGTCCGGCGCGCACGCGGAGACGGCTGCGTCGCGCGGGCCGCGCCTGGTGATCCAAATTCCCTGTTTCAACGAAGCGGAGACGCTGCCCGCGGTGTTGACGTCGCTTCCGCAAGCCATACCCGGCGTGGGCGACGTGCGGGTGCTGATCATTGACGACGGCTCCACCGACGACACCGTTGCGGTCGCCCAGGCCCACGGTGTGCACCACATCGTGCGCCACCCCACCAACCGTGGGTTGGCGGCGGCTTATCAAAGTGGATTGGACGCCGCACTGCGCCTGGGCGCGGACCTCATCGTCAACACCGACGGGGACAACCAATACCCCGCGGCGCAGATTCCTGCGCTCATTGCGCCCATCTTGGCCCAAAGCGCCGATGTAGTCATCGGCGACCGCCAAACCCACAGCATCGCGCATTTCTCGCCCCTCAAGCGCTTTTTGCAACGCTTCGGCAGTTGGGTGGTGGAGTTGGCGGCGGGCGTGCCTGTGCCCGACGCTACCAGCGGCTTCCGCGCCTTGACACGTGAAGCGGCCCTGCGCCAGATCGTGCTCACCCGCTATTCCTATACCCTGGAGACCATCATTCAGGCGACCAAGAAGGGGCTACGCGTCGCCTACGTGCCCATCGAGGTCAACGAGCCGCTGCGCGAATCACGGCTGATCAAAAGCACCTGGAACTATGTCCGCCGCCAAGCCATGACCATCCTGCGCAGCTATCTGTTTTATGAGCCGTTGCGCGCGTTTTTGCTCTTGGCTTCACCGCTGGTGGTGGCAGGCGCTTTTCTGCTGGCGCGCTTCCTCTACTTTTACTTCACTTCCCAATCGGGCATCGGGCGCCATGTGCAGTCGGTGGTCATCGGCGGCACGCTGTTGACGGTCGGCTTTCTCATTGTGGTGTTGGGAGTAATGGCGGAGATCAACGCCACCAACCGCACTCTGCTGGAGGAACTGCTCTATCGCCAGCGCAAGCAGGAAGCGGACCAGGCTGCGGCTGCGCACGCGCGCGCAGAACCGGAATCACGCTGATGGACTGCCGCTGCAAGCGTGGTTCACCCACTCGGACATGGTAGCAAAGCGCACGTTTCCGCGCCGGCGCGCCAGGGCAAAGAGCCGGCGGTAGACCTCCAGCCCGGCCTCCCACTCACCGGTCATGGCGAAATAGTGCGAGAGCGTGACGAACGCGTCGCCCGCCGCCGCGGCGCGCGCCAAGTCTGCCGCAGCCAGCGCCGTGTGGCGCTCCACATCCGCCGGGGTGAGATACCAAGTATATTCGGAGTGCATGGGAACCTCCCACAGCCCGTCGGCGCGGCGGAAAGGCCGCGCCGGCCCGGCGCGCCAGCCCTCGCCGGTGTCGTAGGCGCGGTTGATATAGCGCCACCCCAGCGGGTTGATCACCGCGTTGGTAGCCCAGGCAAAGTCCAAATCGCGCAGCGCCTGATAGAGCGCATCGCACACACTGAGACAAGGTGAACGAAAGCCGCGCGGGGTATAGCCCAACACGCGCTCCAAAATGGTACGTCCCTGTTCCAGCTTGGCGCGCAGCGTAGCATAGCCGTGGTGGCGGGTGAACTCTTCCGGCACGGCGGCAAAGCGGGCCGCGGCTTCGGGCATGATGTCCAGCATAAAATCGGGCGGCACGCCGAACTCGAAACAAGAGTCGTGCTGCCAGGCGTGATGCTGCAACTCATGGCCCTCTGTCTGGGCGCGCTGTAAGAGCGCAACCCACTCCGGCTTGGCATCCAGCGGCATACCCCCTGCGCAAGGAACCACAAAAAAAGTCGCGGGAACCTGCTCCGCCGCCAAAAAGTCCAACAACTGGGCAAAAAGGTCGGGCCGGTCCATGCCGGCGTCATCATTCGTAAAGACAAACCACGTGGTTGAATCCATGCGGCGCTCCTGGCTGGTCATAGGATGGTGTTCCGCGGGATAAGGTAGCGGGATAAGGTAGAGGACGGCACGCCGTGTGTCCGCATGGCGTAGTATACCCCGATGGGCACCGGTACGTCACGCCGTGCATGACGCACCGGGCGATTTAATATCATCAATTTCATAAAAATTGACGCCCTGTCCGCGGCTATGCTATACTCCGCGGCAAGTCCAGCCTCGACTTGGCTGGGGAACCATGTTCAAGCCATGCCAGCCATGTGCCGTTGCCGTGAGCGACGGGTCCGTGAGCAGGCGACTGAGAGGGAGCAGACGCGTGGGATTCACTTGGCCTTGGAGCCGGACCAAAACGTCGAGCATTCTGTGGTTGGACCTGGGTGACTTGGGTGACCTGGTCAACCCCGACGGCCCCCACGAGCAATGGCAGGACCACGGCTTGGGACTCCTCCGCACCATTCTGCACCAAAACGGCATCCTCACCGACCTGGCTTCCACCCGCGCGGTCACCTCGTGGGAACAACTTGCCAAGCAGATCAAAGGCTATGACACGCTCATCATGAACGTGCGTAGCTATACCTTCCCGGTCGCGCTCAAGTCCGCGCAGCTCTTCAAGGAACTCAACCCGCACGGCATGGTGCTGGCAGGGGGCATGCACGCCACCGTTGCGCTGGACGAGATGGAGGTCGTCAAGGAGTTCGACCGCATCTGCCAGGGACCGGGCGAAAACATCATCGTAGACCTGGTGCGCGACCCCCATGCCTTCCCGCGTGTGGTCCAGGGTGTAGGCGCCAAGTCCATGGCAGATTGGCCCATGATTGACCGCACGCTATGGCCCAAGCCCGCGGGCCGGCGCATCAAGCGCAGGTTCAACTGGCCCCTGGAGCCGGAATGCGGCTGGGGACCGGGACCGGTGGCAACCATCCTCACCAGCCGCGTTTGCCCCTGGCAGTGCGTGTTTTGCAACGAAAACTCCTACATCCCCAACATGGGCCGCCGCCCGGTCGAGGCGGTGATTGACGAACTGAATTACCTGGACAGCAAATACGGCGTCGGCTCGGTGGTGATCCACGACTCCATGTTCTTCCAAAATCCCAAGTGGCTGCGCGAGTGGATCGAACTCTACCCGCGCAAAGCCAACAAGGTATGGCCCTATTGGGCCGCGGGGCGCTCGGACACGGTGCGCCAATGGCCCGACCTCTTCGAGGCGCTCCTGCGTGAGACCAACTGGAAGACCATCTCCATCGGCTTCGAGTCGGGCAGCGACCGCATCCTACGCTTGCTCAACAAAGAGTGCACCGAAGAAGACAACTATTTCGCCATTGACATGGTCAATCGCATCGCCGAGGAGATGGAACGCCGGGGCGAAGAGCCGCCCAAGTTCTGGGCCAACATCATGTTGGGTATCCCCGGCGAGTTGCCTGAAGACGCGTTCAAGACCATGCGCATGTTGAAGCGCATGCGCTATGTCTTCCCTTCCATCTCCTACTACGCGCCCTATCCCGGCTCGGCGCTGGGCCATCAACTGATCGCCGAGGGCAAGAGCCTCATGAGCAAGGACAACTATCACCGCTTCCCCGACGACGAGAAGGTCAAGGGCGTGGACTACAAGTTCTATCGTGATTTGTTGGCGGGCAAGTTCGACGACGAGATCAACCGCGGTCTGGAGACCGTGCGCTATGGCGCGGATTTGTACCAGGGTTCGTTGATCAAGGCATAACCCAGGGGGCGCGCATGAGTAGTTTCAGCAATCCCCACTACATGTATCTCTTCGAGCTAAAAAACGGCAAGAAGAAATTGGCCTACGGTCAGTCGCCGCAAGATGCGCTGGACATCCTGCGCGTGCGCTTGACCGAGGCCGAGATGGACGAAATCTACACCGACCGCTACGTCAAAATCTCCCAGCGCGAACTCCAGAAATACGTCAGCGAGTTGGGATAGGCCCATGCCCTGGCGCGTCCGTGCCCGGCTGAGCCGGGAGGCACAGACCGTCCTGGTGGCGCTGGTCAGCGGGCAACACCTCAAATCCCATCGCGACCTGGACGGCGCCAAGGTTTACGCGCTCCACGACGCTGCCAACCGTACCCATACCCCAGTCGCCGCCGCCACGGTGGACGAGCTGCGCACGCGCGGCCTCATCGTGGGCAACATGAAATTCCCCGCCGCCACCTATCTGCTCACCGTCGAGGGCGAGAAGGTGGCGGCTGCATTGGTGGGCCAAACAGGCGGCTCGCCCTTGCGCCCGCTTTTGGCGCGCCTCTTTCCCCGGCGCTGAGGGTAGGATATACTGATAGTGTGACGTTACACCATTGAGTGATCAAAAGGGAGGCAACTCCAATGCATCGGCAGATCAAGGCAATATATGAACAAGGACAGTTTCGTCCGGTAGACCCGGACGAGGTTCAACTGAACAATGGCGATACGGTTTGGTTACAAGTCTACACCCCCAAGAACGCGTCCAGTATTTATTGGATTTAGCCAGTCAAGTATATGAGGGGCTTAACGAGGAAGAAATCGCCGAGATGGAAGCAGCCATGCGGCGGCGCCCTTTTTTCACTCGTGATGTCGTTGTCTGGGATGATAACGATCTCCCGCAGGCTGAATCCGCCACCGAAGCGCGCACCTAATGTCGCTCCCAGCATTGTTAGACACGAACATGGTCTCGTTCATCATGCGCAACGTACCCAGCGTGCGCATCCAAGCTGCAGCATACCTTCGCGAACACGACCGACTCACCTTCTCCGCCTTCTCCTATGTGCGCGCTACGAGATTCTACGCGGGTTGCTTGTACGCGGGGCATCGCAAAAACGGCGAGCCTTTGAGCAACTTTGTGCCGAAAGTGAGTTGATCCCCCTCACGCTTGATGTGATGGATAGTGCTGCGGTGATCTACGCCGACCTCTACCGCCGCGGGCAACTGATCGGCGCGTCGGCCCTGGTGAGTGGGCGCCGACTGGTCACCGACAACCTTGCGCACCTCTCCCGTATCCCCAATCTCGTGGTAGAAAACTGGGCCACGCCGGTCTAAACCGGCCCTGGCTGTGTTGCGATCTCCAACTCGCGCAAGTAGAGCAACGCGTGTTCGCGCGATGCGCCGCACATCTCCTCGCTGGGACGGAGTCGCCTACACACCTCAGGGCGCTCCGGTCGGTCATAGATGAGACAGCGGTAATCGTCGCTTAATTGCACACAGCGCACACCGGCAGGCTTGCCGTGGGGCATCCCCGGAATAGGCGACGAAATCGAGAGCGCAATACAACACGCGCCACAACCGGCTCGACATTCCATTCTCGTTTGACCGCACCTCTCTATCGGTACAGAATGCTCCCCTGCGGCTAGCGCGCCAACCGCGCGACGACCAACTCCGCAACGTCGCGCACCGCCACGCCCGCACCCGCCTCGCTCGCCGCGTCACGCAACATGGTCAAACAGAAAGGACAGCCCACCGCCACCGTCTGCGCGCCGGTGGACGCAGCCTCTTGATAGCGCGCCTGGTTGACGCGCTGCGCGCCGTGTTCTTCCTCTTTCCACATCTGCGCGCCCCCCGCGCCGCAACAGAAGGAGTTGCGCCGTGCGCGCGGCATCTCCACGACTGTTATGCCCAGCGCCGCCAAGACGCTGCGCGGTTCGTCGAGGATGCCGTTGTGCCGGCCCAGATAGCATGGGTCGTGGAAGGTGATGCGGTCCGTATCGTCGCCAGGCTGGACTTGGATGCGTTTGGCCGCGACCAGCTCGGAAAGCAGCTGCGTGTGGTGGATTACCGTGTACTGTCCGCCAAACTGGGGATACTCCTTGCCCAGCGTGTGCAAGCAATGGGGGCAGGTGGTCACGATACGCGGCGGCTTGACATCGTTGAGCAGTTCCACATTGGCCTGGGCCATTTCTGCAAAGAGATACTCGTTGCCCGCGCGCCGCACGCGGTACACGCCCACAGCGCCGA
>CAKZVN010000168.1 GCA_937922105.1 uncultured Litorilinea sp. | reverse complement strand
TGCTGGAAGTGGATACCATGACCAAGCTCCTGGGCGGCTATCTCGACCGCCTGGCACGCGAGGAGGGCGTGGCTGCGCCTGCAACCCAGTTGGCCCTGCTGCCTGCTCCGCAATTGGTGGGAGCCGTGGCGTGATTGACAGCGCACGTGTGGCACAGGATGCAGATGGGCACGCACCGACCCGACCGCTACGCCCGGACCTCCAAGTCATTGCCGATTTGATCCCGCCGGGCGCCAAGGTGTTGGATTTGGGCTGTGGCAATGGTGAGTTGCTGGAGTATCTGGTGCGCGAGCGACGGGTGCGCGGGCGCGGGATCGAACTGAGCGAGGAAGGACTGCTGGCCTGCGTGCGCCGAGGGCTGAGCGTGCGCCAGGGGCATCTGGAGGAGGGGCTGGCGGACTATCCAAGTCAAAGCATGGATGTGGTGGTCTTGAGCCAGACCTTGCCCTATCTTGACAACCCCGAAATGGTCTTGTTGGAGATGTTGCGCGTGGGCAAAAGCGCCATTGTCTCGTTTTCCAACTGGGGACATTGGCGTTGTCGCTTGGAATTGCTGCTGACCGGGCGCATTCCCCAAGC
Organism: uncultured Litorilinea sp.; assembly: GCA_937922105.1. Taxonomy (GTDB): domain Bacteria; phylum Chloroflexota; class Anaerolineae; order Caldilineales; family Caldilineaceae; genus QEUY01. Next base: position 6,617 of record CAKZVN010000168.1, on the reverse strand, counting down.
TGCGGACTTGCCGCAACCCTGGTATACGGCCCCGCGCTGGCAAGCCTTTACGGTGACCGACTTTGCCGAGTTTTGCCGGCGCATCGGCATTCTCATTCGTGACGAAGTCTACTTGGCGTATGGTCGCCGCGTGCGGGTGTGGCGTCTGAAGAATTTGTTGAGCACCACTGCGGTGTTCCGGCTGGAACGGGACCAGCGGGAGCCGGGGCTATAACGTCAATTTGCCCAAAGATTCTCGATACAGGAGTTACGCACTTGAGTCGTACCCTGCCGGGAAGCTCGGAAACTTCCCGGCAGGTGAAACTCGATGAACTGCGTAACTCTAGTGGTTCGTTCGCCAAATAGAAAAGGAAGTCATGCTGAGCGGAGCGAAGCATCCCTCTCTGGTGGTTTGCCGAGACTCTTCGTCGCTGCGCTCCTCAGAGTGACGGCTGCTTAGCGCTCAAACCATTTAGATGCGATAGCAGAGGGGAGACACGTCCGCTGGTGTCTCCCCTCCTTTTTGGGCACGCTGGATGATCGGGATGATCGTGCCGATGAGTCGGAAGTAAAGCCCCACGCTAGCTGTTCTGCGCGGTGGGGATAAAGACGTTATAGCGCGGTTGGGCCGGATCGGTGGGGGTTTCACCTGGGGTAACGTCCGGCTGACCGTCGGGGGCATCTTGGGCCTGGATGGAGCCGCTGACGGCGATCTCGACGGTGCGGTCTACTTGCACGAGCCAGTAGTAATAGCTTCCGTCCGCGGTGACCTGGGTGTCCAGGAATTGATTGCCGCTGCCTGTGCCGGCGCTGAGGGGCAACTCGGCGATGTCGGTCGCAGTCTCGAAGGCGGGGACTGTTGCGCGGTAGAGCACGCCGCGCAGATCACCGGTAGATTGGGGGAGTTGCCAGCGCACCAGAATGCCGCCAGATTGGCGGGTGGCAGTGAACTCCGTGATGGCGAGGGGGTCCATGACCGGCACGCGTGTGTTGCCGGCGCGGATGTTGCCCGACTGCGCTGCGATCGCTGCCAGCGCGCGCCAGGCGTTGACGCGGCCCCAGCCGAAGTAGGGGTCCCAGCCGGGCGCACCCAAATCGTCGGCGGTCTGGCGCAGGATCGTTTCCAGGTCGGTCAGGGTCAGGTCCGGGTCCAGCGACAACAGCAATGCGGCCACGCCCCCCACATAGGGCGACGACATGGAGGTCCCGGTCATGTAAGCGTAGGTGGAGCCGCCGGCGGGGGTCACATAGGTGCTGTAGATGGAGACCGCGGGCGCGGAGAGGTCAATCTGGTTGCCGTAGGTGGAGCGGTCGAAACGACCGTCGTTTTGGTCGGTGCCGGAGATGGTGAAGGCTTCGGCGAAGCTGCCGGGATAGAAGGGGCTGTCGTCCCCTTTGTTGCCGGCGGAGGCGACTACCAGTACATTGCGCTCTCGGGCGTAGATCAGGGCGTCGCGTAGCCCCGGATGCTCAAAGGTGCCGCCGGAGGAGATGACAATGACGCGTGCGCCGTTGTCCACTGCATAGAGAATGCCCTGAATCAGGCGAGAGTAGGTCCCTTTACAGTCGTCGCCGATGACTTTGACGGGCATGAGTTTGGCTTGGTGGGCAACGCCGGCGATGCCGATGCCGTTGTCGGCGACCGCACCCACAATGCCTGCCACATGGGTGCCGTGCCCGCACACGTCGCGGGTGTCGGTGGTTTCGGAATAGAAATCAAAGCCCGGTACAAGCTGGCCTACCAAGTCAGGGTGGTTGGGGTCAATGCCCGAATCGAGAATCGCGACCGTGATGCTTTGGCCGCGCGCAAAGTACCAGGCAATGTCAACCCCCACGCGCCGGATGGCCCACTGGGTGCCGTTGTTGACGCCGGGGTCGTTGGGTGTGAAGGCAGGTTCCAGCGGATAGTCGAGGGTGATGGTGGCGACGCGCGGGTCGGCTTGCAACTCGGCGAGGAGCGCGCCGGCATCCGCGGCGGCGACGTCAATGATCTGCCACTCCAACGGCCAAGTCTGGTAGGTCTCGACAGGCACCGGCGCAGCAAAAGTCGTGGCGATAGAGACTTCGCTTTGCCATTTGACCAGAAAGCGGACCCGGTCTGCATCGTCTGCCTCACTGGCGTGCAGCGGAAGCGCCACGCCGAGCAAGAGGAGGGCGGTTAGGAGAGCTACGCCGGTGAATTTCTGTGTCGCGTTCATCTGTCTTGTCCAATCCGCTCGGTTACTCCATACCCTGCCCCTAGTCTAGGAGTTTCCTAGTCGCGATGAATCGGACGAACGCGGGAACAGCCCGGCACATCCGTCGCGATTTTTGCTAGGTCATTCGCCAATACCGGTTTGGCTGGTGTGACCGTAGGCGGAGTAGCCGTTTCCGGTAAGAGTGATGCCGATATGGGAGGAATGTCGGATGCCGTGGGCGGCAATACGCCGGCGCGCAAAAAACTCCCGCACCGGTGCGTCGCCGGTGCGGGAAGCGGGTGTGATGGGCGCAGGTGGAGTTTAGGCGAGACTAGGAAGCGGCAAACCGAAGTGCGCGGCGTCTTCGGTGAGTAACTGCCATGTGGCGTCATCTACCGGGACACCGGTCGCACGGCGCTGGGCGGCTGTGCGCTGTTCCGGTTCACCGGGTAAGAGCACTTCGCTGAAGCCGGGGGCGGGTGGAACGGCTTTGACGCGATCGGCGACTTCACCGCTGACCGCGTAGAACTCGCTGAGCGGACGGAACGCGGCAATGTGCATGACGATGAAGAGCACGCCGTTGCCGGGCCGGTAGCCGGGGAGGACAGGCGTGCCGTTGCCCGTCAAGACGCCGGAAAGCAGTTCCACCAATAAGGAGAGCGCATAGCCTTTGTAGGCGGCGAAGGGCAACAACATGCCGCCGTTGTAGAGGTCGTTGGGGTCGGTGGTGGGTTGACCGGCTGCATTGAGGACCCAGCCTTCCGGGATGGGCTTGCCGCGATTGCGTGCGACGCGTACCTTGCCTTCGGCGACCGCACTGGTGGCGAAGTCCAGCACCAACGGGGGATGATGACCCAGAGGGAGAGAAGCGGCGATGGGGTTGGTCCCCAGCAGGCGTTGGGCGCCACCATAGGGGGTGACGGCGCCGGTTGTGCCGCCGCCGCCGCAAAAAGCCAGGGCAACACACTCGGACTCGGCAGCCATTGCGACCCACTCGCCCAGGCGGCCCACATGACCGCAGTTGATCAGCGCGGCCGCAGCGATGCCGTGGGCCTTGGCGCGCGCAATGGCTTGTTGCATGGTCCACCTGGCAGCGAGTTGACCGAAGCCACGACAGGCGTCTACGGTGAGGACTGCGCCCGACTCGGCGTGGAGTTTGGGGCGCGCGGTGGGGTCGAGATCGCCTTTGCGGATGGCGTCCAGGTATTGGCGCACGCGCACGACGCCGTGGGATTCATGGCCCACCAGATCGCTTTCGACCAGGGATTGGGCGACCAGCGGGGCGATGTCGTCCGGTGTACCGGCGGCGACGAAGATGCCGGCGACCAGGGACTGCAAGGTTTCGACAGCAAGGGTCGGCATGGCAGCCTCCTTTCGAGGCGGGCGGAGACGGGTGGGTTAGGCGGCCTGTTGCGCAGCCAGCGCGCGCTGCCCCGCTTCTAACAGAGCGACGATGCGGTCCACGTCATAGACGCAGCCGCCCCAGGTGCCGCCGCTGGCATGTTGAAGCGCAGCCCAGAGGCGCGTATCCGCGGGCAGGCGCGGGTCGGGCGCGAGTTTGGGGTTGGGTTCGCGCGCCGCCAGCACCTCTGCGCCGACTTCAGGAGAGTAGGTTTGGCCGTCATGCCCGACGAGATCAATGCTGCCGGTCAATTGGACGGTGTCAATGACGATGCGTAGGATGTCGCCTTCGCGCACGCGGCCGATGGGGCCGCCGGCGAGCGCTTCCGGCCCGACATGACCGATACAGGCGCCGGTGCTGACGCCACTGAAGCGGGCATCGGTGATCAGCGCGACCTCGCGGCCCCAGGGCAAATAGCGCAGGGCCGAGGTGAGTTGATAGGTCTCTTCCATGCCGGACCCCATCGGCCCACACCCGGCGACGACAATGATGTCGCCCGGTTCGATGCGGCCCGGGCCGCTGCCTTTGATGGCGGCGATGGCGGCGCGCTCGCTGGTGAAGACGCGCGCGGGGCCGACTTTGCGATAGACGCCGTCGGCGTCAAGGACGCTGCGGTCAATGGCGGTGCTTTTGACCACCGAGCCTTCGGGCGCCAGGTTGCCGCGCGGGAAGGTCACAGTGCTGGTGAGACCGCGCGCTCGCGCCCGCTTGGGGTCCATGATCACGTTGTCCGGGTCAACGCCGTCCAGGTCATAGAGACGCTGACGTAGGCGTTTGCGGCGCTCGCTGTTCTCCCATTCCTCCAGCAAGGCGCCGAGCGGGCGGTTGTGGACGGTGAGGGCATTGAGTTTGAGCAGGCCCAGGTTACGCAGGTGGAGCATGACTTCGGGCACGCCGCCCGCCAAGTAAACCTGCACGGTGGGGTGACCGACCGGGCCGTTGGGCAGCACATCTACCAGACGCGGGACGCTGCGGTTGATGCGCTCCCAGTCGTAGACGGTGGGGCGGCGCAGACCGGCGGCATGGGCGATGGCGGGGATGTGGAGCAACAGGTTGGTGCTGCCGCCGAACGCGGCATGGACAATCATGGCGTTGTGGAGGGCGTCCGCGGTGAGGATGTCCGCGGTGGTGCGCCCGGCTTGAAAGAGGCGCATGAGCGCATGGGCCGAGCGCCGCGCCAGGTCCAGCCAAATTGGTTGGCCGGACGGGGCCAGCGCGCTGTGGACCAGCGCCAGGCCGAGTGCCTCGCCGACAACTTGGCTGGTGGCGGCGGTGCCGAGGAATTGGCAGCCGCCGCCAGGGGTCGCGCAGGAGCGGCAGCCCAAGTCCGCGGCTTCCTCCACGGTGATCTCGCCATGCGCGAAGCGGACGCCTACGGTCTGAATCTTGCCCGCGTCTTCGCCCTCCACCGGCGGCAGGGTGACGCCGCCGGGAACCAGGACGGTGGGCAAGGTGCTTTGCGCGGCCAACGCGATCATCATGGCAGGCAGGCCCTTGTCGCAGGTCGCTACGCCCATCACGCCTTTGCGCGTGGGCAAGGAGCGGATCAAGCGGCGCAGGACCATGGCAGCGTCGTTGCGATAGGGCAACGAATCCATCATGCCGACCGTGCCCTGGGTGCGCCCGTCACAGGGGTCGGTGACGAAGCCGGCAAAGGGGATGGTCGCGTGAGCCGCGAACTCTTCGGCGGCGGCTTGCATGAGCAGACCAACTTCCCAATGGCCCGTGTGATAGCCCAAGGCGATGGGCTTGCCGTCCGGCGCGCGAATGCCGCCCTGGGTGCTGAGGATGAGGAATTCCGGCTGGCGCAGGCTGCGCGGGTTCCACCCCATGCCTGCGTTCTGCGAGAGACCGAACACATCCCCGCTGGGGGAGTTGAGCAGGAAGTCGGCGTCGAGCGGGAGCGCGCCTTCGGGGCCGGTCGCGTGGGTCTGCACGTCATAGAGGGACGGGTCGGCGCTGTCAATGGGTGTTACGCCGTCGGTCAACGGATGATTGCTCATGGCCTCCTCATCATGCTGGTGAGTCTGGTTACCGGGCGCCGGATTGGGCGGCGCATCCTGGGCGCGCCTTGCCGCGATAAATCGGAATGCTAGCGATGGATGGGCCGGCGCGTGTTGGTTTGGGTGTGTCGGATGTGAAACGACGGTCGAGGGGGATGGCTATATTCTGCCCCAAGAGCGGATGCTTCGGCAAGGCGCGGCGTGCTATTCTGTGTTACCATAGCCGTTACGAAGTCAATCATGGACTTGGCACAGCCAAACCCACGAGGAGATGCGCTTGTGGACCCGACGACACGCCCCATCTTGGCGATTACGCTGGGAGACCCGGCTGGGGTAGGCCCGGAGATCATCGTGAAAGCGTTGCAGCAAGAGGACGTCTACACCCGCTGTCGCCCGTTGGTGGTGGGGGATGCGCGCATGTTGGCGCGCGCGGCGGCGTGGGTGGGCGGCCCGCAACCGGTGCTGGAGCCGGTCGGTGCGCCCCAGGCGGGCAGCTATCGGCCTGGCGTGGTAACCTTATTGGACTTGCACAATGCCGACCCGACCCGGATCGCGCCGGGCAAGGTCAACGGCGCGGCGGGCCGCGCAGCCGTGGAATATGTCTTTGCCGCGTGCGACCTGGCGCTGGCAGGGAGCGTGGACGCGGTGGTCACCGCGCCCCTGAACAAAGAAGCCATGCATCTGGGCGGTTATCTCTATCCCGGACACACCGAGTTGCTTGCCGAGCGCACGGGCGCGTCGCAGGTGAGCATGTTGTTGGTGGGGCCGTCGTTGCGCGTGGTGCATGTGAGCACCCATGTCTCGCTGGCGGAGGCAATCCGCCGCGTGACGCCGGAGCGGGTGCGCGCCGTGATTGATTTGGCGCAGACGGCCTGTCGCAGCTTGGGGATTGCCAACCCGCGCATTGCCGTAGCCGGCTTGAACCCCCATGCGGGCGAGGGTGGTCTCTTCGGGCATGAGGAGGCGGACGCGATCCGCCCTGCCATCGAGGCGGCGCGGCGTGATGGGCTGGATGTGAGCGACCCCATGCCGCCGGACACGGTTTTTCTGCGCGCG
>CAKZVN010000167.1 GCA_937922105.1 uncultured Litorilinea sp. | reverse complement strand
TCAGCTTGGAGATGAGCAACGAGCAGTTGGTCCAGCGCTTGCTCTCCATGGAGAGCGGGATTGATAGCCACCGGCTCCGCATGGGCCATGTGCATGAGGAGGAATGGCCGATTCTCATGGAGGCGGCGAATCTGCTGGCTGCGACGCCGGTCTTTATTGACGACACGCCGGCAGTGAGCGTCAACGATCTGCGCACCAAGGCGCGGCGGCTCTATGCCGAACATGGGTTGGATTTGATCGTCATTGATTATATGCAACTCATGAGCGGCAGCGGCGGAGGACGCAACGAAAACCGCCAGCAGGAGATTTCCTATATCAGTCGCTCGCTCAAGGCGTTGGCGCGCGAGTTGAATGTGCCGGTGGTGGCGCTGAGCCAGCTCTCGCGCGCGGTGGAGTCGCGCTCGGACAAGCGGCCCATGCTCTCCGATCTGCGTGAGAGCGGCAGCATCGAGCAGGACGCGGATGTGGTATTATTCATCTACCGCGAGGATTATTACATCGAAGACTCGGACCGCCAGAACATCGTCGAGGTGTTGGTGGCGAAGCACCGGCATGGCTCTGTGGGTAAGGTAGAGTTGTTCTTCCGCAAGGAATTGACCCAGTTCCGCGACTTGGCGACCGAGCGCACGACGTTGGATTATTGAGACCCGGTTGTGGCAAACCGGGGCGTCGCCTGAGAGGGAGCGACCCATGCCGACCCGACAGCCTGCGGGCTTTATCGGCTTTCCTGATGTCAAGATGCGCGCCGTGGTCATCCCCGACTTTTTCTTTACCGACCTGCTGCCGCAGATTGACGACCTAGCTGAATTGAAATTGACCTTGCACTGTTTCTGGCTGCTCAACGAACAGAGCGGCGAGTATCGCTATTTGCGCGGGGCGGATTTACGCAACGATGCGGTCTTGTTGGCAAGCCTGACCCTTGACAACGATCTGCGTAGCCCGGCGGAGGCGCTGGAGGAAGCGCTGGCCCGTGCGGTGGCGCGCAATACGCTTTTGCGGCTGGAGATCGAGCTGACCGCGGACCAGCCGGCCTCCCCCCCCATCTTGGACGAATGGTATTTTATGAACACGCAGAAGGGACGCCAGGCCATCGCGCTGATCCGCCAGGGGCGGCTGCGCGAGGTGCAGTCGGCGATTCCCGACGAGGCGCGCGTCCGTGTGCAACGGCCCAATATCTTTGTTTTGTATGAACAGAATATCGGCCTCTTGACGCCCATCATCGCCGACCAGTTGCGCGACCTGGAGAAGAATTACGCGCCGGAGTGGATTCAAGACGCGTTCGCGATCGCGATCGGGCGCAATAAACGCAACTTGCGCTATATTCAGAGCATCTTGAAGCGTTGGGAGACCGACGGTCGCGAGGACGGGCAGGGAGGAGCGCAGGGAGATCGCCATGAAGAGTCTGGACGAGACGGTGAGGAGCGTCGCCGCCGCCGCTACATCCCGGATGAGTACTCCGACATCATCGTCAGCTGATTCCCAGCCGGGGGCACGCAGCATGGGCGCGTTCGGGTTGGCTGCGGACGCGCCCTGTCCGCGCTGCGGCGGCACGGGCTTTGTGCGCCACGATGTGCCGGTGGGCCATCCTGATTTCGGGCGTGCAATCCCATGCAGCTGTCGTTTGGCCGACCGGCGCAGCCGCCGCCTGCGCACGCTGGAGAGCATCAGCAACCTGCCCGCGCTGCACCACCTGACCTTCGCCACCTTTATCCCGGAGCCGTCGCATCTCGCCGGTGACCGTGCCTATAATTTGAGCCGTGCCTATCAGATTTGCCGGGACTATGCCGCCGCGCCTGAAGGCTGGCTGTTGCTCTCCGGCGCCTATGGCTGCGGCAAGACCCATCTGGCTGCGGCGATTGCCAACGCGCGTGTGGACATGGGCGAGCCGGCGATCTTTTTGGTGGTGCCGGATTTGTTGGACCACCTGCGCGCCGCGTTCAGCCCCCAGAGCGAGGTGAGCTATGACCATCTCTTCGAGCTGGTGAAGAACACCCCGTTGCTCATCTTGGACGACTTGGGCGCGCACAGCAGCACAGCTTGGGCGCAGGAGAAACTCTTCCAACTGCTCAACCATCGCTATGTGGCTGGGTTGGCGACGGTGATCACCACCAACCAACGTGTTGACGAGATGGAACCGCGTCTGCGCAGCCGCTTGATGGACCCCAGACTGGTCAACCACTTTCCCATTTTGGCCCCGGATTTCCGCTCCGGTCAGAACCTGGGACAGGCCGAGTTGAGCACGCTGCATCTGCTCAAACATTTGACCTTTGCGACCTTCGACCCGGAGCGCAGTGACCTGACGGCGGAGGCGCGCCAGAACTTGCGCACCATCACCGCGCTCTGTCGCGAGTATGCCGCGAATCCGCACGGGTGGCTGGTGCTGTCGGGGGTATCGGGCGCGGGCAAGACGCATTTGGCCGCGGCCATCGCCAACCAGATCACGCGGGAAGCGCCGGGCGACGCCATGTTCGTGGTGGCGCCGGATTTGCTGGACCACCTGCGCGCCACCTACAGCCCGCAGTCCAGCGTAACTTACGACCGCCGCTTTGACGAGATCAAGAAGGCGCGGCTGCTGGTGCTGGACGATCTGGGCACGGAGAGCGCAACAGCCTGGGCGCGCGAGAAGCTCTTTCAGTTGCTCAACTATCGCTACAATGCGCTCTTGCCTACGGTGATTACCACCACCTCCAAGCCCGACGAGCTGGAGCCGCGGCTGCGCACGCGTATGTTCGATACCGACCGTTGTCGCTTCTGCGCGCTGATTGCGGGGCCGTATCGCCGCGGACGCCAGAACGGTGAGGGGGATAGTCCACGGCGCGCACGCGCGAAGTGACGCATCCGTGGGAGTGTCTCGTCCGTCGCGCAGGGTGTGCCGGCGCCTGCCGGCGGTAAACCCCCAGGGAATTGCCCCCTGGGCGAAAGGGCGCCGGGCGGAACTTCCTGTCTCTTTTGGGCGTACTATACGCAGTGTGCTATACTCCGAGCACCGGGTCGCCCGTGCTAGCCCCTGTTGCCTTGATCGAAAACGCGGGCACCGGTTCTTGTCCGGACCTGGGAGACATCAACGCATGAACATCTGCACCCACATTCGACCGGCCCGCTGGTTCGGGCTGTTGGTGGCGGCCCTTGTCGTGGCGGCTTGCGGCCCGGTTGCGCCGACGCCGGAGCCGACGCGCGCCCCTGCGCCGACCTTTACCCCGACGCCGTTGGTGCAGGTTGCGCCGGTTGCGCCGCCGCCCGCCGAGCAGCCACCTGCGGTGGCGCCCGCCGAGCAGCCCGCGGCTCCCCAACCGGTTGCGGAAGCGCCCACCCAGCCGCCTGCCGAGCAGCCTAGTCAGCCTGCACCTGAACCGACGCCGACCAACACGCCGGTTCCCGTCGCCGAGGTGGTGATCAATTCCAACATGAACGTGCGCGCCGGGCCGGGGACCAACTACAACGTGGTGGGCGCAGCCACCCAGGGGCAGCGCTATCGCGTGACCGGGCGCAACAACGACAGCAGCTGGTGGGAGATTGACTACAACGGTCGCGTCGGCTGGGTCTTCAGCCAGCTGGTCACGCCCCAGAACACGCAGGCGGTAGCCGTGGCTGCCAACATTCCCGCGCCGCCCCCGCCGCCGCCTCC
>CAKZVN010000166.1 GCA_937922105.1 uncultured Litorilinea sp. | reverse complement strand
TCGGAGATTTGGATGCCGCCCAGGGGGAGATAGCCGCTGGTGATACCTTTGGCAAAGGACATGATGTCGGGCTGGATGCCGTAGCGGTTGAGCGCAAACCAGTCGCCGGTGCGCCCGAAGCCTGTGATCACTTCATCGGCGATGAAGAGCACGTCGTAGCGGTCGCAGATTTCGCGCACCGCGGGGAAGTAGTCATCCGGTGGGACGATGACGCCGCCCGCACCTTGCACTGGTTCGGCGATGAACGCGCCGACGGTGTCGGGGCCTTCGGCAAGGATGGCTTCCTCTAGGGCACGCGCGGCCGCTTGGCCTACGGTCTCACCGGGACGGATGCGATCCGCGGGGAAGCGGAAGGGATAGGGCGCGGGAATGTGCACAAAGCCGGGCACGCGCGGCTCGAACATGGGCCAGTAGATGCTCATCCCGGTTGCGCTCATGGCGGCTAAGGTGATGCCGTGATAGGCGTGTTGGCGCGCGATGATCTTGGTCTTGTCGGGCTTGCCCAGGCGTTTCCAATAGTAGCGCACGGTCTTGAACGCGCTTTCGTTGGATTCCGCGCCGCCGGAGGTGAAGAAGGTGGTGTTGAGCGACGGATAGGCGAGACCGGCAAGGCGGTCGGCTAGTTCGATGGCAGGTAGGTTGCTGCTGCCCACATAGCTGGAGCAATAGGCTAACGTAGTCATTTGCTCGCGGGCGACTTCGGCCAATGTGGTGTTGCCGTGCCCGATGAGGACATTCCATAGCCCGGCTAAGCCGTCAATTACCTCTTTGCCGTCAATGGTGCGCAGCCAGATGCCGTGGCCCGACTCGAAGATCAGCGGCGATTGGTGGGCGCTGGGGTGATGGAGCGGGTGGAGGAAGTGCGCCTTGTCCTTTTCCAGGACGGACGGACTTGTGATCATGGGATACCTCCTGCTGGGAAAGGCGGGGATCTGCGCGCGGTTCGCGCCTCCGCCGCTGGCGGTCGCAATTGGCTGTTGTATCGAATAGTGTACCCCGAAGCTATGATCCCCGGCAAAGGGGAACCGCCGTCCGTCCGGGTTCCCCTTTGCCTGCTACAGCCGTTAATAGCGGGTCGCCATGAACTTCCAGCCGGGCTGGACTTTTTGCATTTCGACTTCGTCGTTGCGTTCGGTCAGACCACAGGCCAGATACTGCTGGTGGAGCGCAGCCAACGCAGCGCGGTCCAGTTCGATGCCCAGACCCGGCTCATTGCCGACGACCAGCGCGCCGTCGTCGAAGGTGAGCCGCCCGCCGACCAGGACTTCCTCCGACTGCCAGGGGTAGTGGGTGTCGCAGGCGTAGGTCAAGTTGGGGACCGCCGCCGCTAGGTGGGCCATGGCTGCCAGCGAGATGCCTACATGGCTGTTGGAATGCATGGAGAGGCCGCGACCGAAGGTGCGGCAAATGCGCGCCAGTTCGACCGAGGCGCGCAGCCCGCCCCAGAAGTGATGGTCGCTGAGGATGATGGCTTCGGAATTGGTGCGGATGCTGCCGGGGATGTCCTCGAAGGAGGTGGTGCACATGTTGGTCGCCAGCGGGATGTTGACGGCTTGGGCTACTTGGCCCATGTTGGCTTGGCCGCGGGTGGGGTCTTCGTAATACTCCAACACGCCCTCCAACCGTTTGCCGATGCGGATGGAGGTCTCTATGGACCAAATGGCGTTGGGGTCCAAGCGGAGGGGGGTGCCGGGGCCGAAGGCTTCATGGAGCGCCAGGATGGCGTCGGCTTCTTCGTCCGGGGTCATGACGCCGCCTTTGAGTTTGATGGATTTGAAACCGAAAGCGTCGGTCATGGCTTTGGCTTGTGCTACGACGCCGGCGGGGTCCAGCGCGGCTTGTTGGCGTGCGGCGGCCCAGCCGGTGGCGCTGGGGTCGGTGGCAAAGCCCAGCGCGCCGCCGGCGCCTTCGTATTTATAGAAAAGATAGGCGGAGAAGTCGACGCGGTCGCGCACGCGGCCGCCCAGCAGGTCGCAGACTGGGCGGTCGGTGGCTTTGCCCATGAGGTCGAAGCAGGCGACTTCCAGCGCGCTGAAGACATGTACGAGGCGGCGCTTGTCCCACGGACTTTGACCGCGCTCGGCGGCGCCTTCCTTGCCGAACCGTGCTTCGATGGCGGCTTGGATGGCGTTGTGTTGGAAGGGGTCTTTGCCTTCCAGCACGTCGGCGGCGTCGAGGAGGGCTTGGGTGGTGGCGGCGCTACCGGGAACTTCGCCCAGGCCGTAGAGGCCGTTATCGGTGACGATTTCGATGATGGTGCGCAGGGCATAGGGTGCGTGCAAACCGGCAGCATTGAGCAACGGCGGGTCGCTGATGGCGATGGGCGTCACGTGGATGTCAGTGATTTTCATGCGGAGGGGTCCGTTTCTGGGTGGGCCGCACGCGGTGCGTGGGCGGGTTTGGAAATGCAACGGGAGACTGCGGCATGGCGCGCAGTCTCCCGCCTGGATTTGGTAAACCGATGCGGGCCGTGGCGCGCAGCGTTAGCCCTTGACGCTACCCGCCGTCAACCCGGCGACCATGAAGCGTTGGCCGTACATGTAGAAGATGACGACCGGGATGGAGATGAGCAGCGAGGCTGCCATCAGCAAGCCCCAGGGGTAGATGTCGCCGACAATGGTCTGGGCCAAGCCGACGGGCAAGGTCATCAGACGGCGGCTGCTGATGAACACGAAGGCGAACAGGTACTCCTTCCAGGCGGCGGTGAAGGAGAAGAGCGTCACCGCCAGCAGCGCGGGCGTGGTCAAGGGCAGTGTTACATAGAGGAAGGCCTTGAGCCGCGTGGCGCCGTCCACCATGGCGGCGTGTTCCATCTCTTCGGAAATGCCGCGGTAGTAGCCCATGAGCAGCCAGGTGGCAAAGGGAATCATGGAGGTCGGGTAGGTCAGGATCAACGCCCAGCGGGTATTGATCACCCGCAGGTCGGTGAGAATGCCGTAGAGCGGGATGAACATCAGCGCGCCGGGCAGGAGATAGGTGATGAGCAGGATGGTCTGCATGGGGCCGGCGCCGGTGAAGCGCAGCCGCGCCAGGGCATAGGCGCCCAGCGCTGCCACGATGACCGAGACCGCGGTGGTGGTGACGGCGATGATGGTGGAGTTTTGGAACCAGAGGAAGAACGCCTCGCGGTAGAAGAGGCGGTCGAACTGGGCCAGTGTCCACGGGTCGGGCCAGAAGATGCTCGTGCGCTGCCCGATCTGGAGATCACTCTTGAACGCGGTGATCAGAATCCAGTAGAAGGGGAAGAGGACAAAGACCAGCATGATAGCCAGGCCTGCGCTGCGGAAGAGCGTCCCGATGAGGGCGTTGCGCTTGGCGCTTTGGCGGCCCGCGGGTAGCAGTTTGCCGATGAAGCCGGCGACCAGCAGGATGGGCCAGGCGATGATGCTGCCGATGGTGCCGATGACCCAGCCGATGCCGTCAATGACGCGGTCTTGCCAGGTGATCACGTCGTCGCGTCCGACATCGCGGCGCATGTAGCGCGAGAGCAGGAGGATGAACGCGGCCAACACGGGGGTGAGGCTGAAGGCGACGGCTGTGCCGGGGCCGAACTGGAGCGAGCGCAGCGCCTTTTCATAGGCCAAGATGGAGTAGACCTTGGTCATGTTGCCGGGGCCGCCTGCGGTCAAGAGCCAGATGGTCTCGAAGCCGTTGAAGGTCCAGATGGTGGAAAGTAAGGTGGCGACCGCAATGACGTAGCGCAAGCCGGGCAGGGTAATGGCGGTAAAGCGTTGCCAGGCGTTGGCGCCGTCAATTTGTGCGGCTTCGTAGAGTTCGGCGTCTATGCTGGAGAGGCCCGCCATGATGTTGACGGTGAAGAAGGGAATCCCAGCCCAGACATTGACGGCGACCACCGCGCCCATCACAAAACGTGGGTCCGAGAGCCAGGCGATGTCGGTGGTGATCAGACCGATGGCGCGCAGGATGGGGTTGAGGCCGCCGAAGAGCGGTTCGTAGATGGACTTCCAGGTCAAGGCCTGCACGACCGACGGCACAATCCAGGGGAGGAGAATAAGGCCGGTCAGCAGGTTGCGGAAGCGTTTTTGGCCGTGCAGAAGCATCGCCGCGACCATGCCCAGGAGGAGCTTGAACAGAATGGACCAGAAGGTGAAGATCACCGTGGCGCGCACCGCCTGGATATAGAAGGGGTCGCTGTAGAGACGGATGTAGTTGTCGAAGCCGACAAAGACATCGGTGCGCGTGGCAAGGTTGCGAATGGTCATGCTGGTGTAGAGGGCTTTGATAAAGGGCCAAGCGATGAACACCACCATGAGGATGACGATGGGCGCGATGAACGCAAAGCCCAGTTGCCAATCGCGCCCGAAAAGACGCCGCATGAGGGGGTAGCGCCGGGCGGGGCGGTATGTGGTGGGAAGCGGCGCGGCCTGTTGTGCCATGGTGATCTCTCCTACGAGAAGCCTGCGAAAGTCCGAACAAGCGCCGGGAGCCGCCGGCGCGGAGCATGTGCTTAACCGGCGCGGGCCGCCAGCCAGCTTTGGTAGTCTGCTTCGATTTCGGGGGACCAAGTGCGATCGATTTCGCCCGGTGTATATTTGCCTTCACGCAGGCGCAATTTGCCGAATTCGTCGCGCACACGAATGTCTTCGGAGCGCTCGACCACATCTTGGACCAGATGGGGTGGAATGAAAGTGACGCCGGTCGGTGTGCCCAGGACGACGTCCCCCGGGAGCACCGTCGCGGCGCCGATACGGATGGGGATGTTGATGCCCACCAGAGTGACGTCGGCGATGGCAGTGGGGTGGAGACCACGACAGAAGATGGCGACGTCGGTGAGTTGGCTGATGCCGGCAAAGTCGCGGATGCCGCCGTGGATGACCGCGCCGGCGCGTGTGCGCGTGCGCAGCGAGGTCCCCAAATTGTCGCCCACGAATGTACCGTCTTTGACCTTGCCGAAGAGGTCAATGACCATGACATCGTTGGGCTGTAGGGTGTCAATGACCCAGGAATTTTGGCCGCCGATGCGCCCTTCGTTTTTGCCCATTTCTTCGACCAGATCGTGCAGGTCGGGGCGATGGGGAACCATCATGGCGGTGACGGCGCGGCCGACCAAAATGCGGTCGGGGTGGGTACGAAACCAGTCACCCTCAAATTGATGATGATAGCCGTTGCGCCGCAGGACGCCCCAGGCTTCTTCGGTGGTGACGTGCTGCATGCGCTCCAACAAATCATCGGGCACGCGCGGCCGCCCATCGGGAAAGCGGTCGAAGGGGTTAAGACGGGTTAGTTGCTCCAGCGCTTCCCGTGGATTGACGACGAACATTGCAGCGATCGGCTTTCTAGGGTGACGGGTAAGGTGAAGGAGGGGCGGCTTCCCACGAAGCCGCCCCTCGGTCGGGATGGGCCGGGTTTAGAATTGGATGCCCATCTCTTCGCCGATGCGCGCCATGCGCTCGGCGGCCTGGGCCACGGCATCCGCGGGGCTGACGCCCTGCGCGATGATCTGGGCCATCATGTCGGTGAGGACCGCCTGGGCTGCAATGGCATCGAAGAAGGGGCTGGGCTGCGCAGGCCAGGAGGAGCCGAGGTGGTCACCCTGGGCTGCCCGGCCCATGGTCGCCAGGTTGGGGTCCGCCTCGAAGGCCTGGACGACCTCGTCCATGTCGTAGTAGCTGGCGTAAGCGGGCAGGAAGAGGCCGGCGGAGACCAGCGAGATGGGCAGGAAGATTTCCGGCTGGATCATGTGCGCGGCCAGCGCCTTGGAGAGGTCCTGATCGGCCGCGCCGCGCGGGATGATGAACTGACCGCCGCCGCCCGCCTCGAGCTTGGTATTGGTCGGGCCTACCGCAGTCTCCAGGACGATGGTGTCTTCGAAGACCGGGTTGCCGTCGGCCTTGGCCTTGGCGTAGACCGAGGCGGCATTGTGGGTGTAGGCGATGGTGCCCGCCAGGTAGAACTCATTGTTGGAGGCGTCGGTCCAGCTCATGACGCCCGGCGGGATCATGGGCGCATACTTCTCGCTGGTGTAGATCTCAGTGAGGAATTCTACCGCGGCCAGGGTCTCCGGCGAGTTAAAGGTGATCTCGGTCATCTCGGCGTTGGTGTAATGGCCGCCCCAGTTTTGGATGACGCTCTCGATCAAGCCGGTGGCGTCACCGCCGCTGTTGACCGTCAGGCCCCAGCCGTACATATTGGCGGCCGGATCGCTGACCTCCAGACAGGCGTCGCGGCGCTGCTCGTAGGTGGCGAGGGTTGTGGGGTCAATGCCGGCGTTCTCGAAGACGCTCTTGCGCGCGAATTGGCCGCCGCCGTGCATCATGTAGGGGATGCCGTACCAGTCGCCGTTGATGACGTTGGTGATGCGCTGACCATAGGGCGCGGGGCCATAGAGGGCTTCCATGGCTGCTACGGCGTCGTTGACCTGTTCCACGGCGTCTTGGCTGTAGAGCAACTGGGTCAAGCGAATGTGGTAGACCAGGTTGGGCGGGTCACCGGCTTGGACTTGGGCTAACAGCTTGGGTACGAAGTCTTCACGGGCCTCGGCGGCAACGGTGGTGGTCTCTACGTCAACGTTGTTGGCGCGGCCCCAGTTGATTACCGCCTCGGCGAAGAGGTCTTCCATCTCCTTGAAGTATTCGCGGCGATGGGCGACGATCATCTTCTTGGGGGCGGCTGCAGGCGCGGCGCCCTCGCCACCCGTCACGGGCGCGACCGGGGCTGCACAGGCAGCCAGGGCTGCCATCCCGGCCAAACCGCCCATGAGCTTGAGGGCGTTGCGCCGAGAGAGCGGGGTGTGGAGCGGGTTGCGCTCTTGAGCAGACATACTGCCTCCTTTGGGTAGTACAACCGTTTTACGTGTTGACAATGAACCCCGCGCCGAAGTGCCTCGGCTGGGGTGCTGCGGCCCGCGGTGTAGTTACCGGGGGCACTGTGCACAATGATTGATCCGGTGTCTACAAGTTGAGACGCCGGAGCGATCGCAATGGGCGGGACTCACGACATACACCGGATGGGGTGTAGTTCCATGCACAAACCGGACATCCTCTCGCGCTGAGGCGGCGCAGCAATCCGGCTTGGGTTTCGACTGGTTAGAATGCTTCGTATGCCAAATTATAAAAGAACAAGGGACACTTGTCAAAAGACACCTACCTATCGATCCGGCAGGACGAGATGCACCTACAGACGCGTGGCGACCAGCAGATCGCGACGCTTGATGACGCGATCGACGCGATGCGCGAGGCGATCATAGGGCGGCGCATTGCGCACGGCGAGCGCGGCGGTCGTCTCCACCAGTACGGTCATTTCCTCGCGCGGGAAGCGGGTGGCATCCCAGGCAAAGGCTAGGCCGCCGCCGGGCGGCAACATTCCGGCCCAGACAGGCAGGCTACGGCTGAGCAGGTCGCGCAAGGGTCCCTGGTGTTGGATGCCGTAGGGCAGGTCGGTGACGATGAGATGCGGCTTGAAGCCTGCCATGAGCGCGGCGGATTGCGCAGTATCGCCCTGGGCTAGGAGACAGCGCCGCGGTGGATTGCCCAGCCCGAAGCTCCAGCGTTTGCCCAGACCGCGCAGCCGTTCTTCCTTGATGCGGCAGGCAAGGCGCGCCTCCACCATGAACTGACGCACATAGGTGGCGGTGCTTTGCACGTCTTGCGCGTCTTGTTCCACCCCGGCGACCTCCGCGCCCAAGATGAGCGCGGTGAAGAGGATGGTGCCGCCCCCGGCGAGTGGGTCACAGACGCGCAACTCGGACCAGGGCGTGGCGGCAAAGGCGCTTGCCCCGCGTGCCAGGTTGCAGAGCAGGTGGGCGAGCAGCTCGTTGGTCTTGCCGCGATAGCGCCGGGCGATGGCTAGGTCGGGCGGGAAGGCAGGAATGAAGGGCAGTTCCAGGGGACGCAGCCACGGGCCGGGTAAATCGCCGAGACGGTCGAAGGTCTCGAAGAAGGTGCTGATGAGCGCCGGCGCGCCCAGCGCAGCCCACTCCTGTGCGGTGGGCATGGCGTCAAGCGTACAGTGCAGGTAGGCCTGTCCGGCAAGGGTGATGGGTACAATTGTGCGCAAGCGGGAGCCGAGGGGACTCAAGGCCAATTCATGGGGCGCGAGCGCGGCGACCAGGTCGGTATACTGGCTGCCACGCTGGGGCGCAAGTTGGGCAAGCAGGGTGGGCATGGCGCTCAGTCGCGGCGCAGCAGGTTGCGGCGACGGTAGACTGCGGTCGCCTCGCGCACAAAGGCCGCGGTGATGGGCGCGTGAAACTCGTCCTCCAGACGGTCAGCCAACGCGACCAACTCGGCCTCGCTTGCGCGGCCTGGGCGCAATTGCTCGTACATTCGCAGGAGTTCGGCGTTGGGGACTGCGGTCAACTCGGCGGCGCGTTCCAGGTTGTGGGCGACTGCGCTGTAGCCGGCTTGGCGTGCAATCGCGGCTTGGGCGCGCAGGGTGGCAGCGCTGATGCGAATGTCGTCGGCGCTGAGCGCGCCCTGGGCCGCTGCGTCCAGGGTGACTTCGGCAAGGGGACGACCATTGGCCGCGGTCAAGCTGTCCGCGGCGTGCTCGGCGAGGGGATAGGCGGGGGATGTGTAGCCGCCGTCGCGTGGGGAATCGCCGTTGACGTGATGGGGCATGGCTAGACCTCCGGTTCCCAGTCGAAGAAGAGTTCGGTGGGCGGTTCGTCGCGAATCTGCTCGGTCTCGCGGCGGTGCAGGAGCGTGGTTTTGACGATGAGTTTGAGCCGCGCCCAGTTGTCAATTTTGACGCCTACCGGGCGCGGGGGTTTGCCCAGGGCATAGCGCGCGGCGTTGCGCCCGATGGCTTCGTAGGTCTCCAGTGTCAGGCTGGGCGACTGGGGGAATAACTCCAGGTTGTTGAGTCGCGCCAACCCTTGCTTATGGATGACGGCGGTGCCGCGCGATTGCAGGCCGATGGCAATGCCTGAGCCGCTGAGCGACGCGCCGATATGACCGATGGCCGC
Organism: uncultured Litorilinea sp.; assembly: GCA_937922105.1. GTDB lineage: Bacteria > Chloroflexota > Anaerolineae > Caldilineales > Caldilineaceae > QEUY01. The sequence goes on along the minus strand of CAKZVN010000166.1, from coordinate 5,458 downwards.
GCAGTCGGAGGTATGCTTGACCTTGACGATGCGCGCGACCAGCCCCTCTCTTGCCACGCCGGTGAGGATAGCGGCAAGCACCGCTTCGTGGTCCAACCCACCGATGGTCTTGGTCAACTCGCGGCCGAAGGCTGGGCCGACTGCCACGATGACCTCCGGGCGCGTGCCGGTTTTGGCAGGGCCGACCTCCACCAGGCGCTTGGACGGTTCGCCGATTTGATCGGCAATGAATTCGCGCGGGGATTTAGCTTGGGGCACGCGCTGGATTTCTTCCCAGCGTGCGCCGGTGACGCGATAGCCGGTGCCGGGGCCGGTGTAGTCGTTGGGGTCGTTGATGGCGCTCTGGACGCGGAAATCGCGATCGAAGATGGCAGACGGTTGCAAGTAATCACCGGCGATGCGTTGGCGTCCCATTTCCAGGATGTTGGTTGCGGTCTTGGTGAAGCCGCGGCGTTGCAGGGCCTGGATCACGGTAAGCATATCCTGATCGCCCGCAAGGAAGGCATCGGCCGCGGCCAAGTCGGCAACCAGGTCACGCTCCGGCATGTCGTCACTGCTATGCCCAGTGGTGGCAGCCTCGACCTCGGCGTCGGTGATGGGCGGGAAGCCCAGCTCGGCGTAAACCGCTTGGATGGCCTGGGCTGCCTCGCGGCGGATGGCGAGCACCGCCTCCTCGGTCACGGGGCGCAGACCGCCGTCTACTTGCATGTCGCGCTGGAGGATGTTGTAGTCGTCGAAGTCCTCGGCGTCGAAGTTGCCGCCGCCGAACAAGTTGTCGCGACGGGGCACGGCGCTTTAGCCGGAGAAGATGAAGTCCGTGCCGGGGATGAACTGGAGCATGAGTTTGGCTGTCTTGCGGATGGCGGAGTGGGAGGCCAACGCATCGTTGCCCGACGCAACTTCCAGCCCCAGCATGGAGGCCAACAGATTTTCCGCCAAGACTGCGCGCACGCCGCCCGGCAACGATTCCGGCAGCGCAATGCAGGAGATGGAGCCGTTTTGCACGCCCTGGCTGCCCGCGCCGCGTACGATGTGGACGCAGCGCGCTTCCAGATAGAGCATGGAGCAGCCCTCGGCGTTGCCCATGAGCGCCTCGGAGCCGGTGCCGGAGGTGAAGCGGATCTTGACCCCGCGTGAGGCGTAGGCTGCGGCCAGAAATGCTTTGGACCAGGGGGTGTCGTCGCCGTCCACAAAGGTGCGCTCGGTGCCGTAGACCGAAAGGGTCTCGGCATAGGTGGTGAGGCCCTTCATGGCGAGCTTGAGGCCCAGGGCCTCCTCCACCGCGCACTGGGTGAGGACACCGCCGCGACCGGTCTGGGTGCCTACCAGCACCGCCAGCGCGTTGAAGGGCGCGTTGCGCGCCACGCGCACGGTGGTCTCTACCTCGGCAAAGCCGCGCAGCCCGGCCTCCGCGGCGTCCGCGGCCAAGAGCGCGGGGTGTTCGCGCCAGTTGGTGACGTGGGCTTGATTGGCGGGGGTGCGGCGAATGCGCATCTTGCCCAAGCCCATCATCATCTCCAGGACGTTCATGTGGCGAATGATGTCGGTGAGTTTGGCTGGGGTGCAACCGCCTGCCAACCGGCGCACGACCGTGGCAGGAACGTTGATGTCCACCAACATGCACGCCAATTCCTGGGAGGGGGTCGTCATGGCTGCGGGCGCGGCCTCCAGGTCGAGGGAGTGGTCGGCGATGAAAAGGTCGAGCGCGTCGAAATCGGCGCGGGCTTTGCCGTCCATTTCCACGACGACGCCGTTCTCGATCCGCAGGCTGGGCAGGGGGTCGCCGGGACTGTCTACCACAGCCAACCCGGCTTCGGGCCAGGGTTCGACGAAGGTCTCTTGGTTGATGTCGCGCTGGGCCAAGAGGGCAAAGCGACGTGATCGGGTCATGAAGGGGCTACCTTTTTCAGCTAGAGTTGACGAATCGGAGGCCGGCAGTCATGGATTGCTCCTCAACTCGAACTAGCGCACGATCTTGGCGCTTGTGCCGCCCATGAGCGAGGCGACTTCCGCCGGCGTGGTGATGAGCATGTCGCCATGCTGGCTCAGACAGAGCGCGGCCATCACGACGCCCATCTTCATGCCCAGACGCAGGTCGCCGTCCAGCCAGCCGTGGATGATGCCCGCAGCCAGCGCGTCGCCTGCGCCAGGGCGATCAATGATCTCCACGGGCAGGGCCGGCTCGTGATAGATGTCGGTGCCGTCGCAGACAATGACGCCCTGGTCGGCGAGAGACATGATCACCAGCTTGGCGTGGGTCATTTCCCACAGGCGGCGCACGGACGATTCCGGGTCGCCCTCTACGCCCATGACGCGTTTGGCGTCGCCGCGCCCGCAAAAGAAGAGATCAATGCCTTGCACCAGGGGGATGATGAAGTCGGCTGCGGCCTGTTCGGACCAGAGTTTTTGGCGATAGTTGACGTCGAAGCTGATGGGGATGCCCGCGGCTTTGGCGCGGCTCACAGCCTGGGTGACAATCGCGGCGCACCCCGCGGAGAGCGGTGGCGTGATACCGGTGAGGTGCAGTAGGCGCGTATCCAGCAGCAAATCCCACTTGACCTGGTCGGGGGTCATGTTGGCCGCGGCCGAGTCGGCGCGGTCATAGATGACCTGAGTGGCGCGCGGGGGAACCGACATCTCGACGTAATAGGTCCCCATGCGATGCACGTCCGACCAATAGACGCCCTCCAAGTGCGCGCCTGCCACGCGCAGGTGGTTGGCGAGCCAGCGCCCCAGTGGGGAGTTGGGCAGCGCGCCCATCCAGGCGGCGCGACGGCCCATGCGCGCCAGGGCGACGGTGAGATTGGCTTCGGCGCCACCGGGGCGCATATCCAAGCTGTCGGCGACTTCCAACCGTGTGCCCGGCGGGACGCTGAAGCGGATCATCGCTTCGCCGATGGTGGTGACATCATAGCGGCTCATGCGGCACGTGCTGCTTTCCAGGCGGCGCGAATGGCGCGCGCGCGGGTGATGAGGTCGTCCATGGGTTGCTCCGGTCCGGTGATGAGCGCGCTGCCCAAGCCGACCGCGGCTGCGCCGGCGCGAATGTATTCGCCCACATTGTCGGGGGTGATGCCGCCGGTGGGGATGAACTTGATGTCGTCCAGCGGCGCGCGGATGGCTTTCAGATAGCGCGGGCCGACGACCTCGGACGGGAAGAGTTTGACCAACTTGCAGCCGGCGACGTAGGCCTGTTGTGCTTCGGTGGGGGTGAAGACGCCGGGCAAGTGCAGGATGTCACGCGCGTGGGCGCGCTCGACGGTTGCCATGTCCAGGTTGGGCGCGACGGTGAATTGCGCGCCCGCGGCGACAGCGTCGTCGAACTGGGCGACGGTCCGCACTGTCCCCGCGCCGATGAGCATGTGGTCGCCGAAGCGGTCGCGCAGCAGGCCGATGGCATCCAGCGCACCGGTGGTGTTGAGGGTGACTTCCATGATCAGCACGGGCGAAGCCAACAGCGCATCGCCGATTTCGATGACTTTTTGGGCCGGGAAGTTGCCGCGCACAATCGCGATCAGGCCTTCGTCCAGCACGAATTGGGTCGCTTTTTGGATGTTGGTTTGGGTGGCGGTGAGGCTCATGCCCGGTCTCCTTTTGGCTGGGTGTGCGGCGACAGAGAGATTCGCCCTGTCGCCGCACACATCCCGTTTAGGTGTTTTGGCGCGCCAGCGCAAAGGCGTCGTCCTGGGGATTGTAGCCCAGGCGATTGCGCGCGTCGTCAATGTTGAGTCGCTTCCAGCGGTTGTTGGAGACGCCGTGGAAGACGGCATAGTCCATGTCGTCGGGCGCGTCGATGGCTCCGGCGACGAGCAAGGTCAGGTCGTCGTAGGTGAGGGCAATGTCAATGTAGGGGTGGTCGACGCGGATGTCCGGGCTGTTGCGGTCCACGACCCAGCCGAAGCGCAGGCAGATGCACGAGATGTCGCGCGCGGCCGCGTAGTAGGAGGCGACAGCTTCGCCCCATACTTTGGTCGCGCCGTAGAGGTTGATGGGCCGCGGGGGCATGTCAATATGGACCTGCACGTCATGGGGATAGCCGAAGACGGCGTTGACGCTGCTGGCAAAGATCACGCGGCGGCAACGGGCCTGGGCCGCGGCCTCGAAGACATTGTAGGTCGCGATAATGTTATTGGGCAATAGGCTTTCCCAGGGGGCTTCCATGCGTGGGTCTGCGCCCAGGTGGACGACCGTGTCCACGCCCTCGACCAGGCCGCGCACCGCGTCGTAGTCGGCAAGGTTGACTTCGTGGAAGGGAAAGCCGTAGGTTTGTTGGGCAGGCCGGACATCGGTGAGCACCAGGTCATAGCGGTCTACCCATTTGGAGGTGACGAAACTCCCAATGCGACCGGCTGCCCCGGTGATCAAGACCTTGCGCTTCATAGGCTCCTCTGTGCGTGTAAAGATGTGAACGTATGAATGTGCGAACGCCGGCACGTGTCGACGCTCGCACGCAGACTAGGCGAACCAGGTTGTGCCGGGATACTGGTATTGGCGACCGACTTCTTCGTCCAACTCGACGCCGATGCCGGGGCGGTCGGTGAGCCAGATGTAGCCGTCTTTGATGATGTCTTCTTTTTCCCGGATGATGGTCGTCCAATAGTCGCGGTGCAACCAGTGGAATTCCAGGACCATGAAGTTGGGCACAGTGGCGCAGACATGCGCGGAAGCCAGCGTGCCGATGGGCGACGAAACGTTGTGCGGCGCAAAGGGCATGTAGTACAACTCAGCCATGTTGGCGATCTTGCGACATTCGGAGAGACCGCCGCACTTGGGGATGTCGGGCATGATGATGTCCACAGCCTGCTTCTCGATGAGTTCGCGGAAGCCGTGGCGCAGGTAGAGATTCTCGCCGGAGCAGATAGGCGTGGTGGTGTTGCGCTTGACTTCGCGCATGGCGTCAATGTTCTCGGCAGGGACGGGTTCCTCCAGCCACATGAGATGGAACTGCTCCAAGTCACGGGCTAGGCGGATGGCGCTGGGAACATCCAGGCGCGTGTGGACATCGCAGGCGACCGCGACATCGCGCCCCGCAGCGGTGGTCACCATCTCGGCGAGTTTGACCATGCGCTCGTGTTCCCATTGGAACGCGGTGTAGTTGAATTTGTCTTTCTCGAAGTCACCGATCTCGGTGCCGCGCGCGCCGTAGGCGTGGATGTCCAGGTCAATTTTGAGCGCGGTGAAGCCCCGTTCCAGCACTTCGTCCACGACCTTCTTGATTTCGTCGAAGTCCATGCCCGGCTCGACTTGGCAATCGGCGTAGACACGAATCTTGTCGCGGAATTTGCCGCCCAGCAACTCGTAGACAGGCGTGTTGAGCGCCTTGCCCTTGAGGTCCCACAGCGCGATCTCTACGCCGGTGAGCGCGGTGATGAGCGCGCCGGCAAAGCCGCCGTCAAAGACATAGGAGCGGCGGAAGTCCTCGAAGAGCGCATCAATGGCGAAGGGGTCGCGACCGACC
>CAKZVN010000165.1 GCA_937922105.1 uncultured Litorilinea sp. | reverse complement strand
TGTTATTCCTCGGTGGTGAACCACTTGACGAAGAGTTCGCCCAGGGTGCCGTCGGCCTCCATGTCTGCCAAGGCCCAGTTGACCGGCGCAACCAGCGGGCTGCCCTTGCCGAAGATAAAGCCCAGCGCTTCGCTGCGCACCGACGAGCCGGTGATCTTGAGGCGGTCGGCGTTGACGCCCTGATAGCCGATGCCCGCGACGTTGTCAATCATGACCGCGTCCACGTCACCGTTGATCAAGGCCTGCACCGCGGTGCCGAATTGGTCATAGGCGACGACCCGATCCTCGCCCACCAGCTCCAGCGCGGCGTCATAGTTGGTCGTGCCCAGCTGGGTGCCGATGATCAGGCTGGGGTCCGCGGCGAATTCTTCCGGCTCGGTGAAGCGATCTTCCTCCAAGCGCACCAGCAGGACCTGCTCCGAGCGGATGTAGGGCATGGAGAAGTCCACGTTTTGGGCGCGCGCTTCGGTGATGGTGATGCCGTCTGCGCCTACATCGAAGGTCTCGAAGCTGCCCTCGCCGCCCATGATCGCGACCATGGCGTCCCAGCTGGTCTCGATGAATTCAGGCTGGCAGTTGATGCGGGCGCAGATTTCGGCGAAGACATCGTAGTCATAACCGACCGCCTGACCCGTGTTGGGGTCAATGTAGTTGAAGGGCTGGTAGGCGTTCTCCACCGCGATGCGCAGGACACAGCCGTTGAGATTCGGCTTGCCGTCCACTTCGGTGATCTCGGCGCGGTTGCATGGCACCGGCGCGGCCGCGCCGGGCGTCTGGACAGGTTGGCAGGCGGCGACGATCAACAAGAGCGTCAACACGCCGAGTAGGATGAAGAGGGTACGCGCTTTCATGGCAGGTTGCTTCTCGTTTCTGTGGTTGTGGTGTGGCGATTGCGTGGTCGGCCGGCACAGTAGGGCGCCGTTGTCCAATCGTGTCCTAGATTATCCGCGGTTGCGGCGCAGGCGTCAAACCTTTGCCGCGGGGTCGCCGCAATGTCAGGGAGTGCTCGGCGTATGGAACCGGCGGCCCGGCGCCGACGTATTGCAGAAAGCGATGTCTGGGCATGTATGGGAAGGGGCGCTACTTGCCCTGCGTGCCCGACGCGTCTATGCTGGGGCACAAGAGATTAGGATACAGGAGTGTCGAATTTGAGCAGAACGGTAGACTCTGTGCAACGCGGTCGCGCCGCGACCCGTCTTGCGGTGCCGCGCCAACCGGGCGAGCGTGCACGCCGTCGCGGGCGTGGCGTGCAGCTCCGCAACACGCTGGCTGTCGCCGTGCTGGCATTGCTGGCAGTGGGGAGCTTTCCCTGGCTTTGGCGTACTGTGGTCGAGCTGCGCTACGCCCCGTATATCTACAATGCCGTCGAGGCGCCGCAGGCGCGAGTCGCCATTGTGTTCGGCGCGCGCGTCTATCGTCATGGCATGTTGAGCGCCATGCTGCGCGACCGTGTCGATACTGCGGTGGACCTCTATCACGCGGGCAAGGTGGAACACTTGTTGCTCAGCGGCGGGCGTAACGGCGACGAGTACGACGAGCCTGCCGCCATGCGCGCCCATGCCCTGAGTCGCGGTGTCCCGCCGGAAGCTATCACCACCGACCACGCCGGTAACCGCACCTACGACACCTGTTATCGCGCCGGCGCCCTCTTTGGCGTAGACCAGGCGTTGTTGGTGACCCAGGAATTTCATCTGCCCCGCGCCATGCTGCTGTGCAATGGCTTGGGGGTGCAGGCTGCAGGCGTCAAGGCCGACCGCCGCCTCTATGCGCCGGGCGCGATTGCTTGGTCCGAAACGCGCGAGACCCCGGCACTACTGGCTGCGCTGGTGGACTTGATCCGCCGCGTGCCGCCGCCCGGCTTGGAGGGCGACGCGCGTTTTTAGGCGGCGCTTACCCTGGGCCGAAGGCGGCACGATCCAGATGCACCGCGGCCGATAAGTTGCGCGGCGCGTCGGCGTTGAGTCCTTTGTGCCGGCTACGCGCCAACGCCATCACCTGTACCACCGGCAAATAGAGCACCGGCATGGCCCACCAGGGCAGGTCGTCGGGCAGATGCACCGTGACATGCCCGGCGCCGGACCGCCCAGGGACCAACACCAGTGTGCTCGCGCCCATCTCCGCAGTCTCCAACAGCACGGCTGCTTCGTGGCGCAGCCCGCGCTGCCCCAATAGCCCCACCACCAGCGCGCTGTCGTCCACCAGTGCTTTGGGACCGTGGCGAAATTCCAGCACGTGGTAGGCTTCGCTGTGAGAGATGGACATCTCTTTCATCTTGAGCGCGGCTTCGCAGGCAATGCCGTAGAGCGGGCCGCTGCCGAGGAAAAAGAAGCGATCCAGGCCGACTTCGCTTCCCCACTGGGTCGCCAAGCCATAGGTGAATTCGAGCAGCCGCCGTCCTGCATCCGGCAACACAGCGAGCGCGGTGACGCCTGCGTCGCCCACCACCGCAGCCATTCCCTGCGCCATCAACAACATGGTGCTGAATGAGCGGGTTTGCGCTACACTGTGTTCTTGGGCCATGTCGGTGAGGAGCACAAAATCGCTCTCATCGGCAACGGGCGTCTCTGAATGGCAGGTGATCCCCCACACATGACGTCCCCCGGCGCGACGAAAGCTGTCCAGCGCGGCCGCGGTTTCCGTGGTTGTGCCGGAGCGCGAGACCGCAACCAAGAGCGTTTGCGCCGGGTCGGCAAAGGTCTGTTCCGGGTAGAGTGCCAACTCCGACGCGGGGAGACCGCGGGCGGGTACACCCACGACGCCCTGGAAGACCGCGGCTGCGGTGCGTGCCAGGTAGTAGGTGGAGCCGCAGCCGGTGAAGATCACCTGGCGCGGCTGGGCACGTTGCCACGCAGCGACCAGCGCGCCGCTCTGTTCCGCCAGCAAGGCATAGGCCGCAGCCCAGATATCCGGCTGGCTGACGATCTCGGCCAGGGTGTGGCGACCGAGATCGGATGATTCGGGCGTGCGCGGTGTTTCGGCGTTCATGCTGACCCCTTTCCATGAGGCAAGTCGGTATGCAGTGAATGGCGCAAGGGGTGATCCGGCGCAACACCTTGACAAAACCGCAACGCCCTGCGCGCCCTCCATTGTACATGCGGCATGGCTGCGTTCCGAGTGGCGGCTTCCCCCGCGCGCGGACGACCACGCCACCATGCGAAAAACCCACAAAAGCGGGAGGAAAGCTCAATGCACTCCTTTGACATTCTGGTGTTGGGCGACATCAATGTGGATTTGATCTTGGGACCCCAGGCGCGTCCCGTCTTCGGTCAAGTCGAGACATTGGTGGACGATGCCGAACTTACGGTGGGCGGCTCCGGTGCGATTTTTGCAATGGGCGCGGCCAAGCTCGGTCTGTGTGTGGCCCAATGCGGTGTGGTTGGGGATGATTCCTTCGGGCGCTTTCTGCTTGCCAGTCTGCACAGCCGGGGCGTGGAGACGCGCGGGGTCGTGATCGACCCGAGCGCAAAGACCGGGCTGAGCGTGCACCTGCGTGCTGATAGCGACCGCGCCATCCTCACCTACCTGGGCACGATTGACAGCCTCAGCGCCGAGAGGATCGCCGAAGATCTCCCGGCTCAAGCACGCCACCTGCATATTTCCAGCTATTTTCTCCAACACAAACTGCGCGCCGGGTTACCGCACTTGCTGCGCCGGGCGCGCGCAGCCGGGACGACTGTTTCGCTGGATACCAACTGGGACCCGTCGGAACGCTGGGATCATGGGCTGCCGGAAGTTTTGGCTTTGGTGGATGTCTTTTTGCCCAACGAACAAGAGGCCCTGGCAATCACCGGATGCGCGGACATCGAGAGTGCGCTGGAGGCGTTGGCGGCGACCGTTCCCACCGTGGTGGTCAAACAAGGCGCGGCGGGGGCAAGCTGTCGCCAGGGCGCGCGACGCTACTACGACCCCGGCTTTGCCATGCCTACGGTGGTGGACACAACCGGCGCGGGCGACAGCTTTAACGCAGGGTTCCTCTACGGGGTGCTCCACAACTGGGAGATACCCGGCGCGTTGGCACTCGCTTGTGCCTGTGGGGCTGCCTCCACCCAGGCGGTGGGCGGCACTGCGGCCCAGCCAGACTTGGCCCAAGCCAAAGGCTTGATTCGTCGTCGCGACGAAGCGGACGCTACCGCGGCTATGCTACAATAGCCCCGTGTAACGCAGCGCACACCGCGGCAGAGAACCTGACGCACGCAGCACTTCGGCAAGGAGTCGCCGGCATGGCAGCGCCCACCCGCATTATCTTCATGGGGACCCCGGCCTTTGCCGTCCCCAGCCTCCA
>CAKZVN010000164.1 GCA_937922105.1 uncultured Litorilinea sp. | reverse complement strand
TTTCTATCCTGTTACCGGCGCTGCCTATGACACAGCCTGAAGCTGAAACGGGCGATTTTGTAGAGATGTTGCCGGAGCATGGCGTGACGGCATTGTTGGTGGAAGATAATGCAGCGGCGCGCGAGGCAACCGCGGCAATTTTGGAGATGTTGGGCTATCGGGTCATCCAGGCGGGTGATGGGGAAGAGGGGCTGGCGCGTTTTCAAGCCGAGACCGATCGAATCGAATTGGTGGTGAGCGACCTGGTGATGCCGAATCTGGGCGGAACGGCTCTGCTCACGCGCATTCGCGAGTTGAAACCGGATATGCGTATTTTGATTACCACCGGCTATCCGATGGAGGAGTCGGTGCGTGAGTGGTTGGAAGCGGGGCAGGTGGAGTGGCTGCAGAAGCCCTTTTCGGTACGCGATTTGACGGAGAAGGTACGCATTTTGCGTTCCGACGGGCGAGATGGTTAAGAATCGGTCTGCGGGGCAGGGCCGCCGGATCGCGCCGGCGGCCCCAACAATTCTGCGACGGCGGCGAGAAGATCGTCCCAGTCGAAGGGTTTCATGAAGGTACGGTGTGCGCCCATGCGCCGGGCGACGGTGAGCAACTCCACCATGCCGCGGCTGCCGCCGCCGGAGATGGCGATGATGCGCACAGTGGGAAAGTCGCGCCGAAATTGGTAGATGATCTCCAAGCCGTCGGTTTCGGGCATGAAGAGGTCGGTGATGATCAAATCCACCGGCATGGTGCGGTGGATTTGGGCGACGTGGCGACCGTCGGGGACGGCAATGGCCTCGTATCCGGCCTGGCGTAGGTTTTCGCAAATCGCGTCGCGCAGAGACGTGTTGTCGTCCGCTACCAGAATGCGCGCCATAGCGTAATCCGTCCCCTCTATGGTTTGGTGGTCGCGGGTTCCCAGGCGGCTTCTATCCCTGGTGAACCGGGTGCGCTTCCCGCTGCGCGAGCGGTACATAATCGCGCTGTGGGTGACCGATGTAAATCTGGCGCGGGCGCGCGATGCGCTGCTCGCGGTCGGTGACCAGTTCGATCCACTGGGCAAGCCAGCCCGGCGCGCGGCCCAACGCGAAGAGCACGGTGAAGAATTCCACCGGGAAGCGCATGGCGCGATAGATGATCCCGCTGTAGAAATCCACATTGGGATAGAGCTTGCGTGAGATGAAGTAGTCGTCGTGGAGGGCGACTTCCTCCAACGCGAGCGCGATGTCCAGCAATGGGTCGCTCCCAGTGACCTTGAAGACATCGTAGGCGACTTGCTTGATGATGCGGGCGCGCGGGTCGTAGTTTTTGTAGACGCGGTGGCCGAAGCCCATGAGGCGAAACTCACCCTTTTTGACGCGCTCCACGTAGCCGGGCACATTCTTGACGGAGCCGATCTCGGTCAGCATCTTGACCACGGCCTCATTGGCGCCGCCGTGCAGCGGTCCATAGAGCGCACCCACGGCCCCGGACATGGCGCTGTAGGGGTCGGCTTTGGCCGAGCCGATGTTGCGCATGACCGAGGTGGAGCAGTTTTGTTCGTGGTCCGCATGGAGAATAAAGAGTACGTCGAGCGCCTTAGCCAGCACCGGGTTGACTTCGTACTTGCTCTGGTGCATGTAATCTAGCATGTAGACGAAGTTGCCGGTGTAGCCCAGATCGCTGTTGGGATAGTTGTACGGTCTGCCGATGCGGTGGCGATAGATGAACGCCGCGACGGTGGGGAGCTTGCCCAAGATGCGCAGCACTTGTTTGTTGCGCGAGGCTTCGTCGTCCACGTTTTTGGCGTCGGGATGGAGGGTGGACATGATGGAGAGCGCGCTAGCCAACATGCTCATGGGATGCGCGTCGTAGCGGAAGGCCTCAAGCATGCGTGTTAGGTTTTCGTGGATGAAGGTGTGGTGCATGACATCATACACCCACTTGTCCAGTTGCGCCTGGGTGGGCAATTCGCCGTGGATGAGCAGGTAGGCGACTTCGAGGAAGGAGCTTTGCTCGGCGAGTTGTTCGATGGGATAGCCGCGGTAGAGCAAGATGCCCTTGTCGCCGTCAATGTAGGTGATGGCGCTTTTGCAGGACGCGGTGTTGCCGTAGCCGGGGTCGTAGGCCATGATGCCGAAGTCGTCCGGGTTCACCTTGATTTGGCGCAGGGCCGAGGCGGGGATGGTTTCGTGGGTGATGGGAATTTCATAGGACTTGCCGGTGCGGTTGTCAATGACCGTCAAGGTATCTGGCGCCATGTGGTACCTCCTGAATCTGCATGGCAAACGGGTGAACGCAGCGGGACGGCTACGCCATGGGATGGGGTAATGGGTCTATGTGCCGGCCTGCGAATGCCGTGAGGCGGCGACTCGGTTTGGATGACCCTGGGCGAGGTCGCAGTCCGAGCAACGGGACACGCTGCCGCAGGGACATGTTCCTCAGTTGCACCTGAGAATATGTGCCATTATGCACCCGAACCCGAGGTTCGCCCAAGCGGAGCCGGTCGCTGGTGACGTTTCGGGTGATGGACGACTAGGCCGTGACCGGGCACGGAAGCGGTCGTCCCTCGACGCCGGCGATTAGGTTTTCGGCGGCGATGACAGCCATCTTGGCGCGGGTCGCGACCGAGGCGCTGGCGATGTGGGGCAGGACGACACAGTTGGGCAGCTTCAGCAACGGGTGATCAACGGGCAAGGGTTCGGGCACAGTGACATCGAGACCCGCAGCCAAAATTTGACCGGTGGTGAGTGCCTGATAGAGCGCGTCCTGGTCCACAACGCCGCCACGACTGGTGTTGATGAGGATGGCGGTCGGCTTCATCTTGGCGAAGGCCGCGGCATTCATGAGGTGGCGCGTCTCCGGGGTGAGCGCGGTGTGGAGCGTGACGAAGTCGCTGGCGGCGAGCAGGTCGTCCAGCGGGCTGTAGATGGCGCCGACCTCGTCCGCCAGTTTCTGGTTGGGGAAGGGGTCGAAGTAAAGAATGCGGCAGTCGAAGCCGCGCAGGCGCTTGGCGACGGCGTAGCCGATGCGCCCGAAGCCGACGATGCCGACGGTGCTGCCGTAGACATCCTGGCCCGCCATCCATTCCGGCTTCCAGGTGGTCCATTCGCCGCGGCGGATGGCGTCAATGCTTTCGGGAATGCGCCGGGCTGTGGCAAGGAGCAGGGCGACGGCAAGGTCGGCGGTGGTGTCGGTGAGTACACCGGGGGTATTGCCGACGGCGACGCCGCGGCGCAGGCAGGCAGGCACGTCAATGTGATCGTAGCCGACGGAGATGGTGCTGACCACCTTGAGGTTGGGGCCGGCGGCGTCCAGCAATTCGTCGTCAATGCGCTCGGTGAGCAGACAGTAGAGACCGTCAATGCCCTTGACCCATTCCAGCAATGTGGCGCGTGGGATGGGTTCATCCGAGTCCCACAGGTGGACGTTGCAGGCTTCCTGCACGCGTTCGAGACCGGGGCGCGGCACGCGCCGGGTGATCACGACATTGGGTTTACTCATGATCTGTCTCCTCGTGAGAATGGGTGGGAGAGGATGGATGGGTGGGGACAGGGCCGTTCTCCAGCGGGAAGGGCGCCTGCCGGTTGGTCCAGTAGGCGCGGTAACGACCGGCGAGATCAACCGGTAGCCGGCCGCGCAGGCGCGTGCCCTGCTCGGTATACTCCTCGGATTCGACAAAGCCGTGGCTATGGGCGAGCGCGACCAAGTCACCGTGGTGGTAGGGGATGGTGAGGTCTACCGGGATCATGCGTTCGCGCAGGAGCCGGTCGAGCGTGGTCCGCAGTTTGTCCAAGCCTGTGTGGCGTGCGGCGCTAATGGCGACGGCGTAGGGGTAGTCGCGCAGTTGGTCGTGCAGTTGGGCGAGCGCCTCCGGGTCGCTTTCAAGGCGGTCGATCTTGTTGAACACCATGAGTTGCGGCTTTTCGCCCGCGTCCAGTTCTTCGAGGACTTCCTCGACCGCGGCGATGTGGCCTTCCATGTTGGGGTGGGAAGCATCTACCACATGGATGAGCACGTCGGCTTCGGTGACTTCTTCCAGGGTGGCGCGGAAGGCTGCGACCAGTTCGGTGGGCAGCTTTTGGATGAAGCCCACCGTATCGGTGAGCAGCGCGGCGTGCCCGCTGGGCAGTTCGGTGCGGCGGGTGGTGGGGTCGAGGGTGGCAAAGAGGCGGTCTTCGGCGCGCACGTGCGCGTCGGTCAAGGCGTTGAGCAGGGTGCTTTTGCCGGCGTTGGTATAGCCGACCAGCGCGACCACCGGGATGGCGCTCTTGCGGCGCTGGCGGCGGTGCTGGTCGCGGTGTTTGCGGATTTCGTCCAGTTGGCGCTTGAGGAAGGCGATACGCCGGGAGATTTCGCGGCGGTCCACTTCCAACTGAGTTTCACCAGGGCCGCGCACGCCGACGCCGCCGCCTGCACCGCCGGCGCGACCGCCTGCTTGGCGCGCCAGGTGGGTCCAGGCGCGGGTGAGGCGCGGCAGGCGATATTCATACTGCGCCAACTCGACTTGGACAGCGCCTTCGCGCGTGCGCGCATGGCGGGCAAAGATATCGAGAATGAGCGCGGTGCGGTCGAGTACTTTGGTTTCTTGGCCGAGGACTTTTTCGATCTCGCGCTGTTGGCGCGGGGAAAGTTCATCGTCGAAGATGACCAGATTGGCGCCGGACTCCAGTACCATGAGCTGGAGTTCGTCCAGTTTGCCTGTGCCGATGAGGGTAGCGGGGTTGGGCGCTTCCAGCCGCTGGGTGATGCGACCGCAGACATCCACGCCTGCGGTTTTGGCGAGCAAGGCTAACTCATCGAGAGAATCGTCCAGGCCGAGTAGCTGGGGGCGGTTGGCAAGCTCCACGCCCACCAGGATGGCGTGTTCTGCCGGGGGCGCAGTGGTGATCAAGCCGCTCTCATCGCGGACAATGGCGGCGCGGTCGGAGGCATCCCCGCCGCGGCGCGCCGGCGTTGGCGAGGGGATTGCAGATTCAAAGGAAGTGGGTTTGGTCATGTAGGTTGTTCTGATCCTGCGCAACGATACGCAAGTCGGTCACACCCCGATGGGTGACCGACGGAAAGCATGTCATGCAAGCAACGGCGCCAAGCCGGTGCGTGCGCGGCACGCGCTGTACGGCTCAGGCCTACGGGACATCGTTTAAGGAAAGCCAACCGGTGGACGGCTCGATGACCTGAAGCCAGCCGACGGCGTTGCCCACGGTCGAAGCCACGGCGACGATGGGCGTGTTGGGCGGTAACGTGGCGATGACGGTGGCGTCCGGTCGCGGCGCGGCGCGCAACGCGGCTTGGTACGGTTTGGTCTCCAGCATCCGCACGCGCAGTTGGACGCGTACGCCGATGCTCTCCCGGCTTTCCAGATGCAAGAAGTCGTTGCTCACCCAACCGGACTGCGGGCGATCAATGTTGGACCAGGCGCCGTCTTCGGAATAGCCCACGATGTTGACGACTTCACCCAGCGCAAGGTGACCCACGCGCGGGAAGGACGTGGAAGGGCCGTCGCGGACGAGCAAGCCGTCATTGGCGCTGACGCGTGCCAGCGCGGGGGGCGCAAATGCCCGACGCAGGTAATCGGCAGGCGTCAAGGTCGCAGCACGGGCGTCGTTCAGCAGCGGCGCGGCAGGTGCAGCTGTGACAACGGCCGGCTGAACAGTCGCTTCCAGCCCCGGCGCGGGCGTTTCGGTCTGCGCCGCTAGGGGACTGGAGGGCAACCGTGTGAGGGCGAGCACCAGCAAGAGCAGCCCGGTGCTTGCCAAGACCAACGCACCGCCGATGAGGCTGCTGCGAAGGTAGCCGGGGCGCTGCGCCTGCGCGACGAACGGTGCGATCCCGACGGCGATTCGGGCAAGCGGCGGCATGAGCCGGCTCCAACGGAAGCGGGCCTGACGGCTGGCCATTTCGGCGCGCTGGGCGCGTATGCGGCGACGGCGCGCAGCCCGGTTTTCGATTTCTCCTGATTGTACCCTAGATTCGGCGTTTTGTCCCTTTGCGGGTGCGTCGTGATGGTGCGAGTCGGGTAGGATGGGGCGCAACGCGGGCGGCAGCCAGTTGAAGCGCTCACGTTGGGACGCGGGGGAATCGAGGTCGAGGGCAGTGGCCCAGGTCTCTACGGCCCAGTCGGCGGCTTCGGGAGTGATGGCGAGTTTGCTTTGCAAGAGGCGCGAGAGGCGCGTATGGGTGGCGGCGCTGGGGAGCCACTTGGGCGCGTTGAGTAACTCGCTGGGCACGCGCTGGCGTTGGGCATTGACCAAGACGAAGATCTCGCGGGTGTGCCGTCCGCACAGGTCGCGCAGCAGTGCTTCGGTGCGGCGGGGGTCCTCGACCAATTCGTGACCGTACTGCTTCACGAGCCGCTTGAGGATGCGCTGAGGCTGGGCGTGCATGGTCGGGCGGCGAGTCATGGGTTATCCAATGCGCGCAGGCGGCGCAGCGGTCGGGCAAGACACTCTGCTCATAGGCGCAACTCCCCTTCGCTGGCGCCGAACTGGAGGCGCAGGCCGGTCGCGATGGTTACGGTGCGCGAAGGCGGCACGTCGCGCACTTCCCCGTTGGGCAAGGTGGCGACCCATTTGTCGTCGCCGAGGTTACGCAAGCCCCAGATGCTGGGGTTGGTGGGGTGGATGGCGACCTCGGCGAGCGGGCGGCTGAAATCGTAGAGTTTGTTGCGGTCCAGGTGGTGGGCGTAGAGCTTGGCGTCGTGGCGCAATACGACAATTTGGTGGCGGCTGCCGTGGGTGATGCGGATGCGCGGGGGGAGGCGCACCGGTTGGCTACACGCCCAGCAGTTGCCGCCCACCGCGCTGTTGGCTCCTGTGCGCACGGCTTCGGCGTCATAGAAGTTTTCGGCATGGCAGGCCGGGCAATAGCAGAGGGTATCGCGCAGTTGCGCCAGGGCTGCGCGCCATTCGCTTTCGCGCACGCGCCCGTGGGTTGGGTCGGTGAGGCCCTCGGTGAAGGCGCGCGTGAAGAGTTTGCGGATGAAGCCAGGGTAGATGGGCCAAAAGGCCAACGCATTGTCATGATGCCCGGGCAAGGGCCGGTTGGAGTCGTTGGCAGGGTCAAAGATGAAGACGGGATGTGTGCCGTAAAGTTTGACCATGGCGGGCCGGTCAAAACAACGAATGGCTGCTTCTTGCGCGCCCTCCAGCGGGTGATGGTTCATGAGCAGATAGAAGAGCAGCACCGCCAACGAGAAGAGGTCGGTCTGGGTATTGGGCGGCGTCTCGCCGCGCACGATCTCCGGGGCCATGAAGCGCGCGGTGCCGCCGATGGCGCCCGGTTGGCCGTCAATGTCTACGTTGTCGTTGTCGCAGATGCGAACTTCACCGGTGTCCGGGTCGAAGAAGACATTGCCGAAGGAGATGTCGCGATAGCAAAAGCCTTTGGCGTGGAGCTGGTAGTAGCTGTGCGCCAGCTCGAAGCCGGTGGTGACCAGGGTGTGGAAGGATGGCACGACGCGCCGCGTGACCAAGTCTGCCATGCCCTGGAAGCGAGGCTCACGCAGGGCCATGATGTAGCCGAAGCCGGGGACGCCGGGCGCGTTGACAATTTCCAGGGGCCAGAGGAAGCGGTCGCTGGGCGGGCCGAGTTGAATGGCGCGGTCCAACCGTTCGCGCAGGCGGGTATCCTGGCGCAAGTAGTGGGGAAAGAACCACTTGACCGCCACAGGTTGGCCCTGGACGGTGACACGATAGACCTCGCCTTGTCCGCCGCCGCCGAG
Source organism: uncultured Litorilinea sp. (assembly GCA_937922105.1). Taxonomy (GTDB): domain Bacteria; phylum Chloroflexota; class Anaerolineae; order Caldilineales; family Caldilineaceae; genus QEUY01. The sequence continues at coordinate 1,683 of CAKZVN010000164.1, read as the reverse complement.
AAATTGCTCGACGCCGAGGGTCATCCTCGAGTTTTTGCTTTGGATGGTTTGTCCGACGGTGAGCAGTTGGTTCATTGGGCGCGCCTGTTCAGTTTTGCGCCATTATAGCATCGGTTGCAAAGAATGTTGAAGCGGGATTTTCAGCGGGGCGTATGGAGTCGGCTAGGGGTGGTTTTGTGTGGGAAGGATGGGACCCGCACCGCGCGATTTCGCAAATGTTTGACTTTGCACGCGCGCTCCTCTATACTCGACCATGCTTGCAAGCGCGAGGCAGCCGACCTCTGACTGGTTCTGCCACAGCCGTAACTCCCACAACCGGCCTTTCTCCCGCCGACTGGCACGCTACCTTGCTCCCCTCTTTACTATCTCCGGTGTGAATGCGTGCATGCCGGGTATGTGTGGCGTAAACGCTCCCGAAAGCAGGCGAATTCTCCATTTACGATCCATAGGTGCACACCAGTACGCTCACACACAGGGAGGGGTATGATGATGGCGCAGAGAGCAGTAAAGGTTTTGCGTGGGGTGGGGGTACGGCGCCTGTGTGCGCTCGTCGCCGTGATCGCGGTGGTCTTGCATGTGATTCCGGGACCACGCAACGTGTTGGCTGCGGACGCGTTGGAACCGCGTCCAACGCCACAGATGTTGGTGGGGGATGTGGATACGGTCGCGTTGTCGGGCGACGATGGCGGCAAGTGGGAACTGGGGATTCACGGCACTGCGGGCGACTTGACCGCGGCGACTGCTGCGGAGCGCGCTGGGATGAGCCATTTCCTGGCGAACCGCGTCAACTGGGTACAGCGCTACTCGTACAACGAGGCGTTGGCATGGGAACGAGACTTTAAGCGCGCAGCACTGGGCGGCGTCGAGAATTCCTATCTTGACGCGGTGGACCTGCAATTCTATGTGGGGCACGGTTGGCCCGGTGGGTTCACCTTTGCCAACGACACCATGGACGATGGTTCGCTGGTCCCCAACGAGTGTTTCCGTTCTTGGGGCGACAACGACAACGAGTGGTTGGCGTTGACGTCGTGTCAGGTGCTGGCGAACACCAATTTGTCGCAGTGGGCGAGCTGTATGTTTGGTCAACACCTGATCCTGGGCTTTGTGACCAATGCCAGCGCGTATACCAACAAAGCCAGTACCCAGGCCTATCACTTCGGACGCTACATTGACGCCAATTACAAGATGGCCCAGGCGTGGTATAAGGCGTGTGATGTGGCACAACGTGGGCGCACCACGCGCGCCATTATCAACGAGTTGGCCTGTCTCGACGACAAGCCTAACTCGGGGATTCTGTGCGCGGATTCCTTCGACACCGATTGGTGGTACCAGACGCACGCGTGCGGCACGGAGACCGCGATCCATGTGCCGGCCGTGGTGACTCGCCTCCCGGTGTTCCGCATGGCGCCCTATAGCCTGGATGATGCGGTGGCGGATTTTGAGCGATTGGGCGATGCGTTCGGCATTCCAGTCACGCCGACGGTTCAATCTGCGCTGGCAACCCAGGACCAGACCGGCTTTTTCACGGCGATAGTCGGTCCGCTGGCGCTGGATATGGACAAGGGGAGCGGCATTTATAGCTTCTCCAACTTGGATGAGTTGTGGACGGCAGAACAAGCCAGGCGCGCCATGCAAGTCTCGGTGGCGTCGCCCAACTTCATCAACGCCGCCGACGCCAAGACC
>CAKZVN010000163.1 GCA_937922105.1 uncultured Litorilinea sp. | reverse complement strand
TTAACGGTGGAGAATCGAAGTTACACCCGCTACAACTTAATTTATACGGTGACATCACCAACTGGCCGGAAAACTTCTTTGGCAACGAGCTGGGAGACCGGCTTGCCATGGCCGAAGCAACCCTCGGACGCTACTCTACTCAGGCAGCGCATCCCGGATGACCGACGTTATTCTGGACACGAATGTCCCACGCATCGCCGATATTTCTCTAGGTAACGGTGCATTTTCCGTCGTATGCAAGGCTACGTGTCTTACGTGGCTCAAACGAGTCGTCGAGGGTCAATACCGTATCATCATTGATGATCGATTTCTGATTTTGCGGGAATACTCCGGGGTACTGCGCCAGTCACGAGGAATCGGTAGCGAGTTCTTGAAGTGGCTACTCCAGAACCAGGCCAACACCGAAAAGCGTGTACGGATTCCCATTACCCCGACCGGCGACGATGAAAACGAGTTCGCCGAATTCCCTGACGACCCGGAGTTACAGGGTTTCGACCGCAACGATAGAAAATTCGTTGCAGTCGCCATTGCGCATGGCAGCCACCCTCCCATCATCAATGCAACCGATACCGACTGGTACGATTATGCGGAGGCGTTGCAGAAACATGGAGTGCGCATCGAACAAATCTGTCCCGATGAACTACGCAGACGCGGGAGGGACTAAATCTGGCAGTAGCGGTCACCCCATCACCACATTTTGTACGCTATCTATTGCCAAGTGAACAACAAGTGCTTGTAAAGTGGAATGGATATTGCTCCTTGGGGCGGTCCTTATCTTCATAGCAGGCTTTATCCTACTCCTGCGTGCGCGGCGCTTGCACGTGACGACCGGGCTGCCCACCGGCACGGTGGTCTACGCCGACACTGCGGAGTGGCAACCGCAGACCGCGCCCTTGATCTCGCGGCGCTATGGGTTGGTGGGCAAACCGGACTATGTGGTCCGGCTGGCGTCGGGCGCGCTGATTCCGGTGGAGGTCAAGAGTAGACGACGCCCGGCCCAACTGCCGCGCCATCATCTGCTCCAGTTGGCGACCTATTGCTTGCTGGTAGAGGAGACGGCAAAACAGACGCCACCCCACGGGTTGCTCCACTACGCCGACGCCACCTTGCAAATCCCCTTCACGCCGGAATTGCGCCGGGCCGTGCTGGAAACGGCAGAGGCTATCCGCCGCGGTCGCAGCGCCGCCGATTTGGACCGCGACCACGCGGACTCTGCGCGCTGTCGCCACTGCGGCGTGCGCTATGCCTGCGCGCAGGCGCTTGGCTGATTGACGGCGCGGCTATGCTTGCGGCAATAACTCCGCCAAGCGATGGATGATACGATCGGGTTGGGCAGGGCTTTCCGGCGGCAGGCCCTTGGCGGCAAAGTCCACCCATACGGTATAGAGGCCTAGTTGTTGGGGCACGCGCACTTCCCATTCCAGGTTGTCGCCGATCATCCACGCTTCGCTGGGCGCGGCGTCCAGCTGCGCCAGCGCATGGTGATAGACCGCAGGGTCGGGCTTCCCCACGCCGAACTCACCTTCCACCAACACACAATCGAAGAGCGGGGCCAAGTTGTGGCGTGTGATCTTGCGCCGCTGTTCGCGCGCCTCGCCGTTGGTGATCAGCGCCAAGCGTATCCCGTGCGCACGCAGCGCGGCGACCGTCTCCACCGCGCCGGGGAAGGGTTCGATACCGGCGAGAATGGCTTCAGTCAGTTCATGAGCCATCTGCGCGGCCAACTCGTAGGTGGCAGTTGCATCAGGCAGGCCCACGGCCCGCAACGCCTGCTGAATGATAGCTCGGCGCGAGCCGGTCAGGTCCAAGCGACCGGGGCGATGGGTTGCCGGGTCGCGCCAGTAGTCGGTGCGCGCAGCGATGAGCGCCGCTTGGAAAGCGTCGCGGTCGGGATTAGGCAAACGCGACGCGTAGTCGTCCACCAATTGCTGCCAGGCCCGGGTGGCGCCCGCGCTCAAATTCAGGATGGTGTCGTCCATGTCAATCAACATGGCTTTGGGCCACATGGCCTGGTCCATGATGTGTCAACTCTCTAGTGACCGGTGCGTAAAGTCGCCGGTGTGGGTATCGTAGAGGCCCCAGGTGGGCGCGCCATTCATGCCCAACAGTTCGCCGGGGTTGACCAGCCATCCCCTGCCCAGTTGCTCCACATGCTTCTGGTGATTGTGCCCGTAGCAGACCAGGTCGAACTCGCCGGACTGGGCGATGCGCCGCGCCGGCTCGGGATAGTGGATGAGCGCAAGTCGCCGGGCGGGGGCTTGGCCTGTAGACGGGAGGTCAATCTCGGCATAGATGCCGTGGAGCGTGATGTGGGCGTGCTTGGTCGCGATGGTTTGTAACAGCCGCCCGTCGCCGTCGTTGTTGCCGAAGACCACATGGATGGGGCCGGCAAAGCCGCGACCCAGACGGTCGAGCATAAAGGGCGCGCAGAGGTCTCCGGCGTGGAGCAAGAGTTGTGCCCCGGCGGCGCGCGCCGCAACCAGCGCGGCTTCCAAGTGCGCGATTTGGTCGTGGCTATCGGAAAAAAGTGCAATCTTCATGACCGGCTCCTCGACAATAGGAAGCGGGCAGACAGGAAACGACCGGCTGCGCGGATCACCATATCGGCGGATCGAATGCGCGCCGGCTATGGTATACTCCAGTCTATATGGAAACCGCGCAAATGCAAGCCGGGCACAGGGTAAAGAGATGGGGACGCGGCCTTGTGCTGGCGGGGCTGGGGGTCTTGATCGGAGCCGGGTGCGGGCAGGTGATCACCGTGACGCCCACGCCGACGCCTGCCCCCACCCCGACCATTGCGCTGGCGGTGGTCAACCCCACCGACGAACCGACCGCCACGCCCGCGCCCTATACACCGGCGCCGACCGCGACACCGACCATCACACCCACGCCGGTATTCCACACCATCCAGGCAGGCGAGAGCCTGTTGGCGATTGCCAACCGATACGGCGTCAGCGTTGCGGCGCTCCAGGAGGCCAACGGCATTCTTGACCCGCGCACCTTGCAAATCGGGCGCCAGCTGATCGTCCCGCGCGAGGAGGACGCCATTCTTGTGGCGGAGGCGACCGCCACCCCCACGCCCATGCCGGTCGAGGTAGCAAATCTTCACTTCAGCGAAACCGCCATCGGCGGGCTGTGGGTCTTGGGCGAAGTCGTCAACAGCAGCGGCGTCCCGCTGGAGCAAGTACGCGTCGGGGTGACGCTCTTGGACGATGCGGGCGTGCAAGTGGGACAGGCCCAGGGCTTGGTGGCGTTGGACTTGGTGGACAGCAACGAGCGCGCGCCCTTTGCGTTGCTTTTCGGCGAAGCGCCGGGCAAGTTCGAGCAATACCGCGCCTATGCGGTCTCCGCTGTCCCCGGCTATCTGGGCAGCTATTATCGCGATTTGGTCGTGGAGGAGTTGGTCGTCGAGAGCGAGCGCTATGCCTCCTATACGGTAAGCGGCGTGGTGCATAACCGCGGGCCGGAGGAGGCCGTGCGCGTGCAGGTCGTCTTGACGGCCTATGACCCGCTGGACCGCGTGGTCGCCATGCGCCAAGTGGAGCCGGAGTACAACGTCATCCCGCGCGGGGGCAGCAGCGCCTTCACTGCGGTGCTGGCGCCGGTGGGCGGCCCCGTGGTGCGGATTCATGCCGCCGCTCAGGGCCGTCGTATCCAGCCCTAACTGCGCCGTACGCGTTTTTGGAATCCTCGTGCCGCCCTGTTCATGGGGAGCGCGTTGCATTCATGCTCTGATCCGGTTGCCGTCGTTCCGTTTGGGCCGGCAACCACCCATCATCCACCGGATCCTTGCGATCCGCCATCATCCGGTCTTGATTGCCCGGTCTTTATCGGTAGGTCATTGTATGAACCGACGAGATTTTCTGTGCTGGGCGGCGGGCCTGTCCGCGCTGGGGATTGCAGGCTGTGGTCCAGCTGCCGCGGCACAGGTGCCGGCGCTGCCGGTGCAGCCCGTTGCCGAGGTTGCGCCGCCGCTCCCCAATCGCGCCGCGGGGCTGCTCACCCCGGCAGAAACCCCTCCCACTGCCACAACGACTCCTGCGCGTGCGCTCCCGGACCGGCTCCAAATTCCCGCCATCAACGTGGATATTCCGGTGGTGGAGTTGGGCTGGCACCCGGCCCGCAATCGCGACGGCCAAATCTTCAGCGAGTGGGATGTCGCCGAATACGCGGCGGGCTGGCATAAAAACAGCGCGCTGCCCGGCGAGGGCGGCAATATCGTCCTCAGCGGGCACAACAACATCTTGGGAGCGGTCTTTCGCGAACTGGACCGGCTGCGCCAGGGACATACCGTCACCCTCTGGGTGGGCGAGCAACGCTACGAGTACACTATACAGCAGGTGGTGGTCTTGCCGGAACTCAAGGCGACCCATGAGCAGCGCATCGCCAATGCGCGCTGGATCGGCCCCTTCGACGAGGAGCGACTCACGCTGGTCAGTTGTTGGCCGCGCAACAACAACACCCATCGCATCGTCGTCGTGGCGAAACCGCACGCCGCGGACTAAACACCTCCGGGGGCATATCTTCCCTATCATCTTTCCTGGAAGCTGCGAGTTTCCAGAAAGATGGACGGAGCAGCTTGTGTAACATCATCCATGCTGAGCAATCGTAGCGACCGATGGGCAAACGAATTGTCGTCAAGCTAGGCACCAGCGTCTTGACCGGCGGCACGCGCACGCTGGACAGCGCGCACATGGTGGAATTGACCCGCCAGTGCGCCGAGTTGTTCCATGCGGGTCATGATATTGTCGTCTGTACATCGGGCGCGGTGGCTGCGGGCCGCGCCCAGTTGGGCTTCCCCGATCTACCGCCCACCATTGTCAGCAAACAAGTGCTGGCTGCCGTAGGGCAGCCACGACTGATGCTGCAATGGAGCCGTTTCTTTGAGATTTACGGCATTCGCATCGGCCAAGTCTTACTCACCCGCGCCGACGTGGAAAACCGCCAGCGATACCTCAACGCGCGCGATGCGCTCACCGCGCTGTTGGAACAGCGCATCATCCCGGTGGTCAACGAGAACGACGCCATCGCCACCGAGGAGATCAAGGTGGGCGACAACGATACTCTGTCGGCACTGGTGGCGACCCTGGTCAGCGCCGATCTGCTGCTCATTCTCACCGATCAGCCGGGCCTCTTTACCGCGGACCCGCGCACCAACCCGGACGCGCAGTTGATCCCCGAGGTCCATCGCATTGACGCCGCGCTGCGCGCCCAAGCCGGGGGCAGCGTCTCCGGCTTGGGGGTGGGCGGCATGGTGACCAAGCTCAACGCGGCCAACATAGCCCGCCACGCCGGGATTGACGTGATCATTGCGGCGGGCAAAGCGCCCAACGTCATCCTGCGCGCGGCGGCGGGCGAAGCGGTAGGGACGCGCTTTGTGGCGCTGGAGTCGCGACCGGAGAGCCGAAAACGGTGGATTTTAGCCGGGCCGAAACCGGCAGGTCGTTTGCTGATTGACGAGGGCGCAGTGCGCGCCATTTGCGAGCGCGGGCGCAGCCTGCTGCCTGCGGGCATCCGCGCGGTGGAAGGACGCTTCGAGCGCGGGGACACGGTGACCATCCTAGACCTGGAGCGCCGCGAGCTGGCGCGCGGCTTGACAGCCTATAACAGCACCGACCTGGCGCGCATCGCCGGTGCCCATTCCCACGAGATTGCCGAGCGGCTGGGCTATACTTATGGCGACGAAGCCATCCACCGCAACAACTTGGTCATATTGGCAGATTGAGATAGGACCGCGTGTGAATCGCAACGAACCGCTCGAACCCCAGGCAATTTCCAAGACAGCGCAAGGGCGCGACTTCCCGCGCGAACTGGCGCTCCGTTTTGTCCCCATGCAGCCCGACGACCTGCCCGCGGTGCTGGACTTGGAGCGGCGCTGCTTTCCCTCCCCCTGGAGTGAAGGGACCTATCGCCAGGAACTCCGCAACCACATGGCGTCGTATTGGGTCGGGCGCGCGGGGGTCGCCCACCCGCCCACGCCGCCGGTCCTCAGCTATGCCGGGCTGTGGCTGCTGGGCGAGGAGGCGCACGTGACCACCATCGCCGTGCATCCCGACTGGCGGCGGCGACACCTGGGCGAGTGGACCTTGCTGCGCCTCTTGGCGGCGGCCCGTGACGCAGGGGCAGACCTGGTGACGCTGGAGGTACGCGTTGCCAACGCGCCGGCGATTGCGCTCTATCACAAGCTGGGCTTTGTCACCGTGGGGCTGCGCCGCGGCTACTATCGCGACACTGGCGAGGACGCCCGGCTGCTCACCCTGCAAGAGCTACGCACGCCCGCGGTCTGGACGCCGCTGCGCGCCCGGCTGGACACGCTGGAACAAGGGCCAGAGGCGCGCGATGGGTGAGTCGCCCGTCGGGCTGAAGGCAAGCACGCGCCCGAAGTTCTACCGGAGAGAGCATCCGTGATCACCTATCGCTTCGTTGCCACACCCACCACGCTGGAGGAGGCGCTAGCGCTCAAGGCGCAACACGGCCCCGCCGCACGCGCAATCGCGGGGGCGACCGACTTGCTGCTGGAGATGGAGCGCGGTCAACGCCGCGCGCCCGACGGCGGCGACTTGGGGCTGATTGACTTGACCCACATCCCCTGCTTGAGCGAGATTCGCCTGGAAGGGGGCCACTTTACGCTGGGACCACTGGTCACGCACAACCAGTGTGTGGCGGATGCGCGCGTTGTGGCGCAGGCCTTTCCCCTGGCACGCGCCTGCTGGGAAGTGGGCGCGCCGCAGATTCGCAACCGCGCCACCATTGCGGGCAACGTGATCACCGCCAGCCCTGCCAACGACGCCATCGCCCCCCTCTTGGCCCTGGATGCCGAGGTCACGCTCACCAGCCTGGCGCGCGGCG
>CAKZVN010000162.1 GCA_937922105.1 uncultured Litorilinea sp. | reverse complement strand
CGCCCGGCGGTCGCGCAAGGCACGTGTACCTTCAGCGCGCAGCTGCGCGAGCAAGCCATCAGCCCGGACCTCTCCCCGTTGGCGCCGGGCAGCGCATTTACCGTCACCTGGACGCTGCGCAACGACGGCGCCTGCGTTTGGGATGACGGCGTGCGTCTGATCCTGGCAAGCGGCGAGCGGTTCGGCAGCGCGCGCATATTGCGCTTGCCGGGGCCGGTCGCAGCGGGCAGGCAAGTCACCCTTACCCTGGCGTTGACCGTACCCGACCGCGCCGGATCGCACCGGGCGACGTGGCGGCTGCGCGACCCCAACGGACAACGCTTCGGCCCCAGCCTGGACATTGAAATCGTGGCAGGCACGCCGCCCCCTGCCGCGGGCGAGATTGTCTTGCCGGAGGTGCTGGTGTTCGGCGGGCGTGGCGCCGGCTCGTCCGCGATGGACAACGACCCCTGTGTGGACGACGCGGGCGCGCGTTTGCGCCGGCCCGGCTTGGTGTTGGACGACAGCTATCTGGAATACCGGCGCGCCATACTCTATCTGTGCGGTTTTCCCACCGGCGCAACGGTAACCTTGACCCTCACCAATCCCCTGCGTGAGGAGTTCGGCCATCGCTACACCGTGCCGGAAGCCGAGAGCTTCACCGATGCGCGCAACCGGAGCTATACCCAGACCGTGGTCGCAGTCCGGCTCAGTTGGCCCGAGCGCGCGGCTAGCGGTGAATGGCGGCTGCGCGTGAGCGACAGCGATACCCAGGCGACCGCGCGCCTCACCGTGCCTCCCCAGGAAGCGCTCTCCCCTTCCGAGCCTGGGCCGGTCCCGACGCTGTCGCATTGGCCCGACAGCCCCGTTGACCCGGTGATGGCCGCGCGCGGCTGCTCCTATGCCTACCGCACAGGGCAGACGCTGTGGCTGGCGGGCACAGACTTGCCGCCCGCCACGCAACTCCCCGTGGGTCTCTATCAAGAACGGTTGGACGAGGCCTATTTGCTCGGCACCCAGTCCATCACCACGACCGCGGACGGGAGCTTCCTGCTGCGAGTGCAGGCCCCCGACAGGCCGGGGATGTATTACCTGGTTGCGATTTTGCGTTTGGCGGATGGGGGCTATATGCCCGGCGGGGAAGCCTATGAAGTCGGCTATGGCGAGGACACTGCGGTCGCCTGTCTCACCGTGCTGCCTGACGAGGGTACGGAACCGCTGCGCCTGGTGATGGTACAAGGCACGCCCGGCGCATCCGACCTTGTGGTGCTGGACGTGCTCGACGGTCGGGCCGCCTATCCCACCTATAACCTGGAACGCTGCGACGCCGGCGAACCGGCGTGGTGGCCCGGCGGCGACTATTTGGTTTATCACAGCAACTGTGTCCAGGGGCCGCCCGACTCCTTCGGCTTTCCCACCCTGACCGCGGGCAGCTATGACCTCTATCTCATCGAGACCTTTTTCCCCTGGGAAGAATCGGAGGACGCCGAAGCCCCCGAACCACTTGCGCTCACCCAGACACCGGAGTGGGACGAGACCGACCCGCACGTGGACGGCGACGGCTGGATCGTCTTTCGCCGCGCCCCCGCGGGGACACCCCTCGACCAAGACGCGCCCCTTTATGTGCTGGACCCCTTCGAGGATCGGCTCTACGAGTTGGGCGAACAAGGCCGCGCGCCGGTCTGGTCGCCGGACAGCAGCGCCATTGCCTTTATGTCGGCGCGCAGCGGGCGCTGGCAAGTCTATGTGCTGACCCTCGCCGACGGCGCAACCACGCTGGTCAGCACCCAATGCGCGGGCCATTGCCGCTTCCCCGCGTGGTCGCCCGACGGCACCGCGCTCCTCTACAGCATGACCGACACGCGCCAAGACTTGACGCCCAGCGGGCTGTGGATTGCCGACGCCGCGGGCACGAGCCGCCCCGTGCGCTGGTTGAGCGGCGCCTATGGCAGGCCCAACTGGTCCGCCACCGGCTGGGTCGCCTTTAACGGTGTGGACGGCATCTACCGCGCCCACATGGACGACCGCCCCCCCAAAGTCGAGCGTTATCTCTACAGCCGTCCCGACTTGCCGCCCTATTGGGCGCCGGCTTGGTCGCGCTGACAACCGTCCGCCACACTCTCACACGCATACACAGTCATACACATTCACGCGCAGAAAGACGAGCACCGCCATGAAGATCACTCGTGTGGATACAATTATGATTCGCGAGTTCCCTTCTCTGATCTTTGTCCAGGTCCACACCGACAGCGGCATCGTGGGGCTGGGCGAGACCATGTTTGGGCCGACCGAGGTAGCCTCCTTCATCCACAACCACGCCGCGCCCTATCTCTTGGGCAAGAACCCGCTGGAGATCGAGCGCCACTGGGGTGAGATTTTCAAGCTGGGCCGCGTCTCGTTGACGCGCTGCGCCGAGATTCGCGGCCTTTCCGCGCTGGATATCGCGCTGTGGGACATTTTCGGCCAAGCCACCGGGCTGCCCATCCACCAGTTGCTGGGCGGCAAGGTGCGCGAGCGCATCCAGGTCTATAACACCTGTGCGGGCTATCGCTATGGGCCGAGCGCAACGCGCGGCTTGCCCGTGGGCCAGGTCCAACACTCGGACGAGGGGCGCTATGAAGACTTCGACGCCTTCATGCACCGCGCCGACGAGCTGGCGCTCAGCCTCTATAGCGAGGGCTACCGGGCCATGAAAATTTGGCCCTTCGACCAGTTTGTCCACAAGAGCAACGGCCAATACATCAGCCTGGAAGACTTGGACCGCGGCGTGGAGCCGTTCCGCAAGATTCGCCGTGCAGTGGGCGACAAGATGGAGATCATGGTGGAGTTGCATAGCCTGTGGAACCTGCCCTCCGCGATCCGCATCGCCAAGGCGTTGGAAGAAATCCGCCCCATGTGGTACGAGGACCCCATCCGCATGGACAACTTGGACGCGCTGAGCCAGTTCAGAGCCGCCACCCACATTCCCACCTGCGCCAGCGAGACGGTCGCGACGCGCTGGGCCTTCCGCGAGATGATGGAACGCCACGCGGTGAGCATCGTCATGCTGGACATTGCGTGGGTAGGCGGCATCTCCGAGGCGCGCA
>CAKZVN010000161.1 GCA_937922105.1 uncultured Litorilinea sp. | reverse complement strand
ACAAGTGACGAATGTGCGCGCGGAAAAGTTCCCGGCCCATTGGGGCAGGTAGCCTTGCTACGGCGCGCGCCGCTCAGTCGTCACTGATTTGCGCGGCTTGGTGGCGGGCTAGGCGCATGAGGACCTGGTGGGTGCCCAGCGCAGCGGGGCTGGTGGTGTCATCGGGGCGAGGTCGGCGCTGGCGATAGCGCCCGTCGGGCAGCATTTCCCAGGCCTGGCGTTCGTCTTCCAACGAAACTTGGAGGATGGTTGCCAGGGTTTCTTGCAGACGGGGGTCCTCGATGGGCGCGACGGCTTCGACGCGGTTGGAGAGATTGCGGCGCATCCAATCCGCGCTGCCGATGAAGTAGCGCGGCTCGCCGCCGTTGGCAAAGTACCAGATGCGCGAGTGCTCCAGAAAGCGCCCGATGATGCTGATGACGCGGATGTTGTCGCTGATACCGGGGATGCCGGGGCGCACGCGGCAGTTGCCGCGCACGATGAGATCAATGCTGACACCGGCTTGGGAGGCTTCGTAGAGTTTACGCACCAGCGGCGGGTCTTCCAGGCCGTTCATCTTGGCGATGATGCGCGCCGGGCGTCCTTGCTTGCTGTGCGCGATCTCGTGGTCAATCAGCTCCAGAAAGCGCTGGCGCATGTTGACGGGCGCAACCAGTAGCTTGCGATAGTGCTGCTGGCGACTGTAGCCGGTGAGGAAGTTGAAGACATCCATGATGTCGGCGCCCAGGTCGGGGTCACAGCTGAGCAGGCCCAAATCGGTGTAGAGCGCGGCGGTTTTGGGGTGATAGTTGCCGGTACCGATGTGGAAGTAGGCGCGCAGACCGTCTTCTTCGTCACGGATGACCAGGGAGAGTTTGGAGTGGGTTTTGAGACCGACCAGACCATAGGCGACATGGCAGCCGGCGCTTTCGAGGGCGCGCGCCCATTCGATGTTCTGGGCTTCGTCAAAGCGGGCCTTGACTTCGACCAGCACTGCGACTTGTTTGCCCCGTTCTGCGGCGTGAATCAGGGCCTCGACGATGGGTGAGTCGGCGCTGGTACGATAGATGGTTTGTTTGATGGCGACAACTTGGGGGTCGCGCGCGGCGGTCTCGATGAAAAGTTGGGTACTGGCAGTGAAGCTCTGGTAGGGGTGGTGAAAGAGCAAGTCGTTTTGGCGGATGATGGAAAAGAAGTCTCCGCTGCGCGATTGGCGATCAAGCCCGACGAGACGTGGGGGCGTCAAGGGCGTCCACGGCTCATTGCGTAGGTGCGGCAGGTTCAGGTCGGCTAGCGGGAAGAGATCGGCGAGACGCACGTAGCCGGTGACCGGGTAGATGTCGTTTTGCTCCAGTTCCAATTCATGTTGCAAGAGCGCGAGCATGGCGGGTGGCATGGCGTGGTCTACCTCCAGGCGCACGACCGCCGCAAAGCGTTGTTCGCGCAATTCCTCGTTAATCATGCCCAGTAGGTCCTCGGCCTCCTCCTCGTTGCGGTCTACGTCGGCGTTACGCGTGACGCGGAAAGGGTAGGCTGCCAGGATGTCCATGCCGGTGAACAGGGTGTCCAGGTTGTGGATGATGATCTGTTCTAATGGGACGAAGTGGTTGGGTGTTTCCAGCGGTACCCAGCGCGGCCGATTTTGTGGGACTTTGACGCGGGCGAACTGCGTCTCTTCGCTGACCGGGTCGCGCAGAAAGACGCCCAGGCTGAGGCTCAAGTTGGAAAGAAACGGGAAAGGATGCCCGGGGTCAACTGCCAAGGGCGTAAGGATCGGGTAGACTTCGCGCAGGTAGTAGGCGCGCAGCTTTTGCTGTTGTTCGAACGACAGTTCGGTGTAGTTGAGGATGCGTACCCCATGCTCCGCCAGCGCGGGGAGAATTTCATCCAGCAAGGCGGCGCTCTGGGCAGCCACCATGGGACGCACGGCTTTGGAGATCAGCTGGAGTTGGAACTCGGGCGTCCAGCCGGGGAGGGTGAGGTTGGCAATGCCCGCGGCTTTCTGGCGCTTGAGACCGCCGACGCGCTTGCGAAAGAATTCGTCCAGGTTGCTGGCGGTGATGGCGATAAACTTGAGGCGTTCCAGCAGGGGGTTGCGCGGGTCGAGCGCCTCGTGAAGAACGCGCCAGTTGAAATCCAGCCAGCTCAGTTCGCGATTGTAGACCATCTCCGAGGTGCTCAACTCGTCCAACGACAGGCTTGCGAGGTCTACATCGGGCACATAGGCCGGGGTGGGCGGCAAGACCACGGGCGGCGGCTGGTGGGGCGCGATCGGGTTGTCCGGCGTAGGGACCGGTTCGGCGGGCGCAAGGCTTGGTTGGGTGGGAAGCAACATCGGCTGACCTCGATTGGAACGGACCGGTTCGGTGGCGCGCATGCGGTTCCCTATTGTAAGGACGCGTGCATACTTTGTCGAATCCTCCGTAGGCGCAGCCGGGGGATTCTATCTTGTGGTCGTGTGGTGTCTTTTGCTGGAACCAGCCGGGTGTCGAGTAGCCGAATCGGGCCGGCGGTGCTATGCTGTGGGCGCGAGGACGATGCGTGGCGGCACGCGCCGGTGGGATGGGGTGGCAGCTCGCTGCGCTGAGCGGAGGCGATGCGGTGTCGCGCCGGCGCGCGGCCTATGGAACCAACGAATGAGGGAGCCATGTCTGAAGTCTTGAGCGTGGTGACGCTCTTTGTGCCGATGTTTGTGGTGATGTGGATCGCGAATGCCGCGGAGGCGCGGCGCGTGCGAGAAGAGCCGTACCAGCCCCTGGCGGTCACTGCCTACTTTCTCATGGCGGCATTTTATGCTGGTACGTTTTTGATGGGGCTGCTGGTGCAAGTCCTCGCCTTTGTTGTGCGCACGAACCCGGAGGCAATTGCCGTGGCGACCGGACCGCTGACGGTGGCATCATGGGATTTGTTGGCGGCGGGGTTGTGGGGACCGGCGCTGCTAGGGCTGTTGCTCTTGTTGCCCGCAGCCCGGCGCGCGGTGGCAAGATTCGCGCCGCTGGACGCCGCAAATCCGGTGCACGCCGTGGCGCTGTCGTTTACCATGATGGTGGTGATCAATCTGGTCTTTACGTTGGGGATTGGTCTGGAGAATTTGGCTGACCTGATGGCGACGGCGCGCGCGATGCAGGGGGAGGATGCCGCTTCGACGAATTTGATCGCTTCCCTGTGGGCGCAGCAACTGCTGACGGCGCTGTTGGCGATGGTGGGCGTGGGGTGGTTGACGCGACGGGACTGGCGTGCGACGTTGGCACGACTCGGCGTGACTCCCATGACTGCACAGCAGTGGGGGGTGGGGTTGGGGATCGGCGTAGGGTTGGTCCCCTTGATTATCCTCATGGAGCGCTTGTTTTCGTTGTTCGGCTGGGGCGCGCAGGCGGATGTGGCGCGCCTGACGGAAATGCTCATCGGCGGGCTGTTTGAGTCGCCTTTCGGGATTTTGACGTTGGGGTTGTCGGCGGCGCTGGGCGAAGAGACAATCTTTCGCGGCGCGCTGCAACCGCGCTTCGGCTTGATTTTGACCTCGCTGCTCTTTGCGCTGGTGCACAGCAACTACGGGATCAGTTTCTCAACGCTGATTGTGTTCTTGATCGGGATGGTGTTCGGCTGGATGCGCATTCGCCACAATACGTCAACGGCAATGGTCGCCCATGCGGTGTACAATATGACACTGGGGATTTTGGCCTACATTGGGGTGTCGTTGGTGGAGTATTGAGGCGCGACGCAGATGTGTTGCGCGGTGTAGGCGCAGACCAATGGGGGGGCGTTGACCGGCGGGAACCTGTGCCGGTAGCCGACAAGCGCTCTCCGTCCAAGCAGAAGGGACAGGGTTGTCCATGCCGCTGTGGCGCCGGAATCTGTTGGTGCTCTTTGGGGTGCAGTTGCTCTCCACGATTGGGTTCAGTCTGGTTTTCCCCTTTGTGCCGCTCTACGTCAAGGAAATCGGGATCGCGACGCGCGGGAGCGTGGAGTTCTGGTCGGCGCTGACTTTTTCGTCACAGGCGTTGACCATGATGATCGCGGCGCCTATCTGGGGGGCGTATGCGGATCGTTATGGGCGCAAGATGATGCTGGTGCGCGCGACGTTTGGCGGCGCGCTGTTGTTGGCGCTGATGGGGATGGTGCAGAACGCCGAGCAGTTGGTGGTGGTGCGCGCGTTGCAGGGGTTGGTCACCGGGGTGGTGCCGGCGACCAATGCGCTGGTGGCGGCGTCGGCCCCACGGGAACGGTCGGGCGAAGCGTTGGGCACGCTGCAGATGTCGTTCGCCATTGGAATTGCGATTGGCCCGGTGCTGGGCGGGCTGTTGGGCGAGGCGTTTGGTTTCCGCGAAGGATTTTGGATCACCGCCGGGTTGCTGGCGCTGGCGGGGTTGGCAGCGCTGCTCTGGGTGCACGAGGAATTTAAACCTGTGCCGCGTGAAGCGCGCGCAGGGCTGTTTGACGCCTATCGGCGCTTGTTGCGTGCGCCGGGGATGGGCGGGATTTATGAATTGAGTTTCTTGCGCAGTCTGGGACAGACGATGCTGATGCCCATGGTCGCGCTCTTTGTGGTGGAGTTACAGGGGCGCGAGGAGGGGGCAGCGCTGATTACAGGGTTGTTGATCGGCGCGTCGTCGGCGACGGCAGCCATGAGCGGCGTCTGGTTTGGGCGCCTGGGAGACCGTATCGGGCATGTGCGGGTACTGGTAGGAGCGGCTGTAGCCGCTATGGCGATTAGCGCAACCCAAGCAACGGTGACCAGCGCGTGGCAGTTGGGTGTGCTCCAGGCGTTGTTGGGCTTTGCCATCGGTGGCATGGTGCCGAGCGTGGCGGCGCTGATGAATTTGTGGTCCCCGGCAGGCAACCAGGGCGCGACCTATGGCTTGGATACCAGCGTGAACTCGGCGGCGCGTAGCCTTGCCCCGATGGTAGGCGCGGCGGTTGCGACCTTTTTCGGTCTGCGCGGGGTGTTCGGCGCGTCGGCGGTGATCTACGGCTGCGTTGCGCTGTTGACCCTGCATGTGGCGCGGCAGGCCTCGGCACGGCGCTCCCAACAGCAGCCGACGCTGAAGCCGGTGGGAGATTAGCCGACGACTAGCTCCAGCGCATGGCTCATGCGTGCCAGAGCTTCTTCCAACAGCGGGCGCGGGCAGCCGTAGTTGAGACGCACAAAACCCTCTCCACCCGCACCGAAGGCAACGCCGTCGCCCAGCGCCACTTTGCCCTGCTCCAGGAAGAGTTGGTACGGCTGTTCAATTCCCAATGCGCCAAAATTCAACCACCCCAGATAGGTCGCCTCCGGCAGGGTCAGGCCGACCTGAGGCCATTTGGTTTTGACATAATCGAATAGGAAATCGCGATTGGCGGTAAGGTAGGCGCGCAATTGGGCTAGCCAGTCGTCGCAGTGGGCATAGGCGGCGTAAGTCGCCACAAAACCCAGGAGGTTGACATGGGGAACGATGCCTGCCATGGCTTTCTCGATGCGGCGGCGTAATTCCACATTCGGAACTACGGCGAAGCTACAGCCGAGACCGGGGATGTTGAAGGTCTTGCTGGGAGCCATTAGGGTGATGGTGCGCGCCGCGATTTCGTCGCCGAGCGCGGCGATGGGCGTGTGCTGCGTGTCGCCCATGAGCAGATCGCAGTGAATCTCGTCGGAGCACAGGACGAGATCGTGGCGCAGGCAGAACTCGGCGAGTTGTTCCAATTCGGGGCGGGTGTAGGCGCGCCCCACGGGATTGTGCGGGTTGCAGAGGATGAAGAGCCGGGTGTTGGGCAACAGGCCTTCTTCCATGGCGGCGAAGTTCATGGTGTAGTGTAAGGCGGTACGTCCGTCACGGCTGGGGTGCTGGGCGACAGCGAGGGGGATGGGGTTGAGCACACGGTCGTGGTTGACCGGCGCGGAGAGAAAGGGCGGATAGACGGGCGTGTTGACCATGACACCGTCTCCGGGCGCGCCGATGGCGCGGGACACAACATTGAGGCCACAGACCAGTCCCGGCAGAAAGACAATCTGTTCGGGCGTGATCTGCCAGCCGTAAAGGTTGGACATGCGTGTACAGAGCAGTTCGCGCAGTTCGGGCGGCTCCATGCCGTAGCCGAAGAAGCCGTGATCGACGCGCGTGTGCAGGGCCTGGAGGATGGGCGGGGGTGAGGGGAAGTCCATGTCCGCAACCCAGAGCGGCAGGATATCCGCGGGATAGCGGCGCCATTTGCCGCTGTCGCTGTGGAGGCGGTCCAACACGGTGTCGAAATCATACAAGGGGGATGATGGGGTTTCCTGGTGCGATGGCGTCGGCATGGCGCGCGGTCCTTGTCGGTGGGTGGCGGATGGACGCTGGTGAAAGTATGACCCGCGGGGGGCAGGCCCGCGGGTTATTGCCGGCGCTCGGAGGGGGCGTTGCGCTGTGCCCGGGCTGTTGCCAGGTCGTCGAAATTGAGCGAGTAGTTGCGCTCGGTGTCGGTGCGATAGGTGGCGCGCGCCATGGTGGTGGTGGCGACGGGCGCGGTGACGTAAAAGAGCGCCACGAGCAAGACCATACGGAACAACTCCCACGAGCCGAAGTGTAGACCGGCGGCAAGCAGGATGGCGGTTACCCCCAGGGTGGCGGATTTGCCTGCGGCGTGCATGCGCAGATAAATGTCGGGGAGGCGGAGGATGCCGACCGCGCTGACAACCATGAAAAAGACGCCGATGACGGCTAAGACGATGGTAAAGATGTCCAGGATGCTCATGGTGTTGAATCTCTCTAATAGCGCGTAGACCTAATCCAGGTCGCGCAGGCTCACGTCTTCTTCCGGATGCTCTCGGCTATAGCGGTTGCTGGCGCGTTCCAGATAGCGGGCAAGCATGGTGGTGCCGAGAAAGCCCAACACTGCGGTGACCGTGGCAACATCCAGAAGCGCCGGCGCATCGATCATAACAGCGAAGAGGGCGAGAATGCCGACGGCGTGCACGGCAATGGTGTCGAAGGCGACGGTGCGGTTGGGCACGTCGGGGCCGCGCGTCAGGCGAATAAAACAGACAGCCAACGAGATGCCCAAGATGATGAGCATGGCTTCTAGGAAAAAGTCGAGCTGGGTCACCGGTCGGTTCCTCGCATGATAAGCAGGATCAGGCGCTCAAAGCCGTTGCGGATTTTGGCGCGCATTTTGTCGGCATCCTCTACTTGTAAGCCGTGCACATAGAGGGTAAAGCCGCCTTGTTCATTCCGCATCAGTTCCATGCTAAGCGTTGCCGGGGTCAAGGTGATGGCAGACGCCAACATGGTGATCTCCAACCCGGTGTCGACACGCAGCGGAATGGCGACAATTGCCGGGTGAAAGTTGGGCCTGGGCTGGAGAATCAGCCAGGCAAGCGCAATGTTGGCGAGAATCATCTCCCAGATCAGGTAGACGAGGAAGATGACGGACCAAAAGGTGACGCGTCCGTAGCGGCGATCCGCCAGGATCAGCACCACCAACCCTGCGGCATAGGCAAGGAAGTAGTCGGTGATGCCGCCGAAGAGCGTAAAGAGTTGCGGCGCAATCACCGCAATGAGCAGGTTGATGAGCAGGAGGGTGACCATCCGCTCCTGGAGGCTGCGTACCTCACTTCGCGTCATAGGAGCCTCCCAAGTATTCGATGGTGTTGGTGGGGGAGACGGCTTGGATGTAGCCGGCGCGGTCGAGCGCCTGGGCGGCAGCCGTGTCGAACCACTGGAGCGCTGGACCACTGAAGATGCCGATCCAGAGGCTAAAGGCGAGCAGGACGGCAATGGGCGCCAGGGTCAGCCACTGGCGGCTCGGCGTGGCAATGGGGGACGGGACCTGGTATTCGGCCTTTGGGTAACCCCAGAAGGCCTTTTGCCAGATACGCAACATACTCATGAGCGTGAAGAGACTGACGATCAAGCTCACAGCGGCAATGGCCCAGTGCCCAGCATCAATGGCGCCTTGGAGCAACCAGAGCTTGCTGACGAAACCACTGGAGGGCGGTAGCCCGGCAAGGGACATGGCGGCGATGAAAAAGATGACCGCCAGGGCTGGGGCACGTTGGCGTAGGCCCATCATGCGCTCGCGCAGTAGGCTGCCACTGCCGGCTTCTAACTCGGCTGCGCCCCCTGCCATGAGGATGGCGGTCTTGACCAGCATCTGGTGAACGACGTAAAGGATGCCCGCGGCTAGCCCGAAAGTCGCCATTGCCGGGTTGCCGGTGGCGGCGAGGCCGAGGCCCATGATCATGTAGCCGACCTGGCTGATGATGTGGAAGCTGAGCACCCGGCGCATGGTGTTGACTGCCATCGCGCCGAAGATGCCCGTGATCATGGTCAACGCGGCAACGACAAAGACGAACCCTTGCCACTCTTGCAGCAGCTCCGGGAAGAGCAAGGGGTAGATGCGGAAAAGCGTGTAGACGCCTAGCTTGGTGAGCAGACCGCCGAAAAGCGCAGTGACCGCAGGATGCGCGGTGTGATAGCTGGCGGGGAGCCAGAAGAAGAGCGGGAACAGCCCGGCTTTGGTGCTGAACGCGATCATGAGCAGCCCGGCGATTAGGAGTTGTACCGACGGGGGGGCCTGAGGCAGGCGCTCGGCGAGTTGCGCCATGTTTAACGTGCCGGCAGTGCCGTAGATCACACCCGCCGCAGCCAAGAAGAAGGTGGACGCCAGCATGTTGAGCAGCACGTAGCGGATGCCGCCGTTGATTTGCCCAATCTGTCCCCCCAGGGTGAGCAGCGCAAAGCTGCCGACCAGCAATACCTCGAAGAACACGTAGAGGTTGAACATGTCACCGGTCAGAAATGCGCCGTTGACACCCATGATCAGCAGGAGCAGGAGGGGATAGAAGTTGAGACGATCACGGTCGTCCAGCGTGCCGCGGGCATAGATCAGCGTGGTGACGGCAACCAGCGCGGTGAAGAAGAGCATCAGACCGGAGAGCGCGTCGGCGATCACCGTGATCCCGAAGGGCGCTTGATAAAGGCCCATCTGGAGCACGAGGCGATTGCCCGCTTGGGTGACGAGCAGCACGGGAACGCTGACGGCGAAGTTGATGAGCGCGCCGATCAGGGCTAGCCGATATTGCCAGGCGACGGAGCGGCGTAAGCCCCATCCGGTGAAGAGGAGTCCTAGCGAGGCTGCAACCCCGGGAGCGGCGATAAACGCAGCCAGCCAATTCGGATCAACATGCATGGTCAAGTAGTCCCTGGTGGGTCATTGAGTCGGATGGTGGGTCAAGAGCGCTCGGATTGCGCAGGCTCCCGGAACGTATCGTCCACCCATTCATAATCATCGGGATCGGCGTCGAGTCCGCTCAGATAATGGGCAGTGGCGCCGAAAGGGTCATTGATCGCAGTGGGCGCGTCAGGGGCTTTGCCATATTGTTCCACCAGCATATTGCGCCGACTGACCAAGACCACCAAGAAAGCTACGATGCCGAAGCTGATGACGATGGCCGTGAGAACCAACGCCTGGGGCAGCGGATCGACAAACTGGCTGATGTCGCCGGTAAAGGTTTTCTTGTCTGCGATCACCGGCGGAATACCTTTGCGCAAGGTGCTGGAGGTGAAGAGTAATACGTTCACCCCATAGCTGACCATGGTCAGGCCCAGGATGAGCTTGATGGGGTCGCGGCGCAGGATCAAATAGGCGCCGGTCGCGAACAGTGCGCCGACGAGAATAGCAGCAGTCAGGCCGCTCATGGTGTTTTCCCTTCATCTTGGCGGCTCAGGGCCAACAGGAACGAGACGATGACCGAGAAAACGATCAGGAATACGCCTAGGTCAAAAAGTAGCGGTGTGCCTAGCTCTAGTTCGACTTCACCGAGCTGGACTTTGCCCCACAGACTGCTGAAGTAGCCGCCGCGCAGAATGCCAAGAATAGCGGAGAGGAGCGCGATGAAGAGGCCTAGGCCGGCCATAGGATGGAGAAACCGGGCATAGCGGCGGCGTACCGGCTCATCGCCGAGGCTGAGAATCTGGAGTTGGATCGCCGAAGCGGCTGCCAGCCCGGCGATAAAGCCGCCGCCTGGTTCGTTGTGGCCGCGCAAAAACAGGTAGGCCGCCAAGACCAGCAAAATGGGGGTCAGTACGCGGTCGAGCAGACGCAGATATAACTCAGGCACGGTCACCCTCCTTGGCGGTGTCGGAGGCGTTTTCAACGGTAGCAGGAGGACGCAGGCGATAGAGCGCGCTGCGTAATACCGCATAGCCGCCGACTGCTGCGACCACTAAGACTGCAATCTCGCCAAAGGTATCAATGGCGCGGAAGTCAACCAGGATGACGTTGACGACGTTAGCGCCATGTCCCAACGCCACCGCGTTGAGCGAGAAGTAGTCAGAGATGGGTGGGAAGAACGGATCGCCGGTTGTGAAGAGCACCAGGGTAAAAGTAATGACCCCGGTTGCCATTGCGACAACCAAGTTGCGAATGCGAGCGATCGGCCGGATGGGTGGCAACTTCTGCGGCGGGATGCGATAGAAGACCAAGACCAACAGCACCACGGTCAAGATGTCCACCAAGAGTTGGGTCAAGGCCAAGTCGGGCGCGCTGTGGAAGACGAAGAAGAGCGTGACCGCAATGCCCACGATCCCGATGCTGATGATGGAGCTAAGCCGCGTTGTGGAAGTCACGGTCAAGATGGCGGCGACGATGGCGAGCACGACCAAGACGACCTCGGTGAATTCCGGCAGGTCACCCCAGCGAATGGGGAAATCGGCAGGCCATTGGGCGCGGGTGACCGCAGCGACAACGACTACAACGCCTACCGCCAAGAAGATGCTTGCCTGCTGGGACAGGGTGCCGCCCTGCACTTGGCGCGTGGCCCAGTTGGCGAGGTCGTAAATGGCGTAGATGACTTTGTCGAAGAGCTTGACGCCGGTGATGTTGTCGGGCCAAAGGTCGAGCGCGCGCCGCACAGCGCTGCGTGCGGCGAAGATCAAGAGGCCGACGGCAATGGCTGCAAGGCTTACCATGAGCACCAGGTTGAAGCCGTGCCACAGAGCCAGCTTGACTGCGACCGGTTCACCTGCAATGGAACCGGCGGGGGGCGCAAAGAGCGTGTCTTGGACTTGGGTCAAGACAAACGGGATGATGGTGCCGATGACGGTCAACACCAGAGGCGGCAGCACGAAGGAGAAACTGGGCGCGTGATGGACGTGCGCGGCTTCGCCATAGCTTGCCCGGCTGCGGAAGAAGGTCTCCCAGATGAGCGTCATCGAGTAGGCTACAAAGAAGGCTCCTGCCAGCGCGGATGCAGCCAATCCGATCCAGCCCACTAGCGGCATCCCGCCTTCCACGGCCTGGTAAAACAGGTCGAGCAAGGTCTCTTTGGCGAGGAACCCGAAGGTGGGTGGGAAACCCGCCATGGAGATGCCTGCCAGGACGCCGACGCCGGCAACCAGCGGCAGTTCGCGACCGAGTCCGGCGAAGCGGCGCAGGTCGCGCGTGCCGGTGGCGTGGTCCACGATGCCGGCGAGCAGGAAGAGCGGGCCTTTGTAGAGCGAGTGGGCAAGGATGCCGACTACGGCAGCCTTGAAGGCAACACTGCTCCCGAAGGCCAAGATCATGACCAGGATACCCAACTGGCTGACGGTGGCATAGGCGAGCAGGGCCTTCATGTCATAGTGTCCCATGGCGCCGATGGCTCCGACCAGCATGGTGGCGCCGCCCACTACGAAGAGCGCCCAAAACCAGTAGGGATGGTCGCTTAGGGCCGGGTGCAGGCGTGCCAGCAGAAAGACGCCCGCCTTGACCATGGTGGCGGAGTGAAGGTAGGCGCTGGCAGGGGTGGGCGCAGCCATCGCGCCTGGCAACCAGAAGTGGAACGGGAATTGCGCTGACTTGGTGAACGCACCCAGGAAGATCAGCGTCAATGCGATGAGTGCAAAGCCGGGGATGAGCGACGGCCCATCAAGCAGCCCCGGTGTCGCCAGCATCTCGCTGATGGTGTAGGTTCCTGCGGAAACGCCCAGCATGATCATGCCGAAGAGCATGGCAAGCCCACCCAAGCCGGTAACCAAGAAGGCGCGGCGACCACCGTCCTGCGCAGATTTGTCGGTGTCCTTGAAGGCGATGAGCAAGTAGCTGGTGATGCTGGTCCCTTCCCAAAAGACGAAGAGAACCAGAAGATTGTCAGCCCACACCAGACCCAACATACAGGCCATAAAGAGGAAGATTTGGCCGTAGAAGAAGCCGAGTCGGCGTTCTCCCTCGAAGTAGTAGCCGGTATAGAGCGCTACACCGGTGCCGATACCGGCGATGATCAAGCCAAAGAAGAGCGACAGGCCGTCCAGGCGAAGGGCCAACTCCAAGCCCAGTGTGGGCGCCCAACTCACGGTCGCGCTGACGACTTGACCCGCAGCGATGACCGGGAGTTGGGTCAACAGCCAGCCGGTAATGATTGCCGGTGGCACGGCGGCGATCCAACCGATGTGGCGAAAACGGTGTGGACGAATGAGCCAGAGCAGCAGGCTGCTGCCGGCGAGCAGAAGGAGGCTGGCAAAAAGAGGCGACACAGGTCGTCTGTCCTAGAGGTCGTTGGCACCGAAGTGCGAGTGTTGATCCCCCGTTATGTGGCTACGGGACGTGTCGAGCACGAATTGTTGTTGTTCATTGAGCCGGAGCAAGGCCTGCATCCGGCGCATATCCAGATTATGGTATCCAACTTTGACGTGAAGCGCCAAACCGGCGCTGCCATTTTTACGGAGAGGGGCGCATTTCACCGTGAACCGGCTTCCAATCACTAGGGCGGTTGCCGCTAGCGCAGATCGCGACCGAAGGGCATGAGCGCCAGGGGAATGAGCTTGATGTGCTGCTTGGCAAAGGGTAAGCCGATGACGGTGATGGCAAGAATGAGCGCGCTGAGGAGATGCGCCAGTGTGATTTCCCATCCGAACAGGAGCAGCCAGATCACATTGAAAATGACACGCAGGGTGCTGTTGGCGTGGGGACCTTCCACGACTTCTTTGCCGAAGGGGGCAAACGTAGCGAACCCCAGCTTGATGGACTGAAGGCCGAAGGGGATACCGATGATGGTCAAGCAGGTGAGCAAGCCGCCGATGATATAACCCAAGCCGGCAATCAGACCGCCGAAGATCAACCAGACGATGTTGCCAATGAGACTCATTTTCGTCTCCCTGCCGCAGAGCGGTTTTAGAACTGGGCGTCGTTGACCTCGCGACCTGGATGGACTGGGCGTTTGAACATGAGATTGCGATGGGGTGGATTCATGTGTTGGTGGTCGTCGCTCACTAGCTCCCAGCCGACCGCGCCGAGCGCGCAGATGGCGGAAAAGAAGTGGTTGGTGTCTTCGCGCTCACCGAGATGCACGTCTATTTTTCGGTTGGGAGCGAGGAATGTGACCGCGACAGCCCAACGATCCGAGGATGTATAGCAAAGCGCCAGCTGGCAGTATTCCCATTGTTGCAGGGTCATGGTCAATTCTCCGGGTGAACGTATGTTTGTCTGGAAGAATGCGTTGCGCCTCTTGTTGTGTTGCCGGCGACGTGTTGCAGTGACTTGGGCATTGCAGTCCATGCTTGATTGTAGCATGGCAGGGGGAGAAGGACGCGATAGGAAAATACGCGGTGTACCGGCACGCGGCGCGGAATTTTAAGGTCGGCGGGGCCTGTCTGGGGATTGGCTTTTCGACCATATGTGCTATACTACGACCAAGCGCTATTTTCTGGCTTCTGTCGCCCATTCCCGTCATAGCGATTCAGGAGGAGCACATGGCACGCCGCAGCTACCAAGCGACCTACACCCGCACGCAATCGTCGCGCCGGCGACCCGCGGCGCGGCGCACCACCGGACAGCCGGTTCCGCGCACCAAGTTCGGCCCGGTCTTTTTCATCGTGATGGGCGTCACCATCGCCAGTGCCGTGGGCTTTCTGGGCGTGGTAGCGTCGGTGTTGGCGGGAAATTAGTGCTCTGAATCTCGCTGGAACTTCGTCGGGTTGGCGCAGACAAGGAGCTTTGTCCGGCATGAACTAGGCCGTGTCTCCAGTTGGATTATGGCCTATCTACTGCGTGTGCGATAATAGGGTCTATGCACGCGACAGCCGGTGAGCGATATGCGGCGCGTCCTGCTTCAGCGGCGCTGACCAAGACCGGTGGTTTTCTCACCGGCTTCACCCATACCCTACAACCGTATATCGGCTGTGCGTTCGGCTGCGCGTATTGTTATGTGCAGGGGCTGAGCGTGCATCGCTTCCACCAACCGGCCGCGGCGTGGGGCGAGTATGTGCACCCGCGCACGGGTA
This sequence comes from uncultured Litorilinea sp., assembly GCA_937922105.1. Taxonomy (GTDB): domain Bacteria; phylum Chloroflexota; class Anaerolineae; order Caldilineales; family Caldilineaceae; genus QEUY01. Next base: position 3,086 of record CAKZVN010000161.1, on the reverse strand, counting down.
TCGGCGAGCGCTTGCGCCAGGAGTTGGCGCGGCTGCGCGGCGCAGGTCTGCTGGACGAGACCGCGATCTTCATGTCCAGCGCGACCGATCCGTACCAAGCGGTGGAGCGGCGTATGCGTCTGTCGCGCGCGTGTTTGACCGCGCTCCGGGACGAGCCGCCCGGTCTACTAGTGGTGCAGACGCGCTCGCCCTTTGTGTTGGACGACGTGGCGTTGTTGCGCGAGTTGGGGTCGCGCGGCTGGTTGAGCTTTACGATTGAGACGGATCGGGACGAGGTGCGCCGCGCGTTGACGCCGCGTTGCCCTGCCATTGAGCGCCGTTGGGAAGCGGTTGCGGCGGCGCGCGCTGCCGGTGTCCAGGTGCAGGTTGCCGTCAGCCCATGCTTGCCCTATAGCGAGCCGGCGCAGTTCGGTGCGCTGCTCCTGGCGCATGCGGACCGTGTGGTGGTTGACACCTATGTGAGCGGCGACGGGCAGGGCGGTACGCGCACAGCGGCGACGACGACTGCCGCGGTCTACCAGGCGCAAGGCTGGGGCGATTGGCGGGCGGAGGAGGCAGCGCTGCGTTTGTATGAGTGGCTGGCGCTGCGGATGGGCGCGCGCGTCGGGTGGTCGCAGGCGGGCTTCACCGACTTGGCCCGCGGCTTGCGCGGGGACACCGAGCGATAGCCCGCCCGGTAGGTGCATCCATAGACCCGTCACAAACCACCATCACAACCGAGGAATGGGGGGAGGAGATGAGCGAGTTGTTCGGCGGGGTCGAAGGCGGCGGGACGAAGTTCGTCTGCGCGGTGGGGAGCGGGCCGGAGGACGTGCGTTACCAGATCAGCTTTCCCACGACGACCCCGGAAGCCACCATCGGCAAGGCGATAGAGTTTTTCCGCGCGGTACAGGCGCATACGCCGTTGGCGGGTGTGGGGATTGCGTCTTTCGGTCCGGTGGACCCGGAGCCGACCTCCCCGACTTATGGTTACATTACCACGACGCCCAAACCCGGCTGGGCACAGGTGGATTTCCGCGGCCCTATTGCGGCGGCGCTGGGGGTCCCGGTGGGCTTTGATACGGATGTCAACGGCGCGGCGCTGGGCGAACACCGCTGGGGCGCGGCGCGCGGGCTGGACACCTTTGCCTACCTTACCGTGGGGACGGGGTTGGGCGGCGGCGGTATGGTCAACGGACGCTTGATGCACGGTCTGCTCCACCCGGAGATGGGGCACATAATGCTTCCCCATGACTGGGAGGCCGACCCCTATGCCGGCTATTGTCCCTATCACGGCGATTGTTGGGAGGGGCTGGCAGCCGGTCCGGCGCTGGAGGGGCGCTGGCAGTTCAAGGCCGAGCAGTTGCCGCCGGGGCATCCGGCGTGGTATTTGGAGGCGCACTATTTGGCGTTGGGGCTGGTCAATATCATCTGCATCTTGTCGCCCCAGCGCATCATCATGGGCGGCGGAGTGATGAAACAGGCGCATCTCTTCCCCAAGATTCGCCAAAAGGTGCAAAGCCTGCTCAACGGCTATGTGCAGAAGGCTGAGATCACCCAGGCGATTGACGAGTATATCGTTGCGCCGGGGCTGGGGGATCGCGCAGGGGTCTTGGGGGCGATTGCGCTGGGGCAAGCAGCAGCGGAGGCGGCGCGTGGCACTTGAGTTCGACCCCACGGAACACTCGCACCGGCGTTATAACCCGCTCACGGGCGAGTGGGTGTTGGTGTCGCCGCATCGCACTAAGCGCCCGTGGCTGGGGCAGGTGGAAAAGCGCGCGCCGGTCGAGCGCCCGGCTTATGACCCGACCTGTTATCTTTGTCCCGGCAATCGCCGCGCTGGGGAGGCCGTCAACCCGGCTTACACCGGGACCTTTGTCTTTGACAACGACTTTGCCGCGTTGTTACGCGACGGCCCCAGTGATGAGATTGCGGATAGTCCTTTTTTCCGCCTGCAAGCGGAGACGGGGATTTGCCGCGTGATCTGCTTTAGCCCGCGCCATGACTTGAGTTTGCCGCAGATGCCGGTGGACGCAATCCGCGCGGTGGTGCAGGTGTGGTGTGATCAGGTGGCGGAGTTGGGCGCGCGTGCGGATGTGGCGTATGTGCAGATTTTCGAGAACAAGGGCGAGGTGATGGGTGCGTCGAATCCGCATCCTCACGGGCAACTGTGGGCTAGCCGGCGCGTGCCCATGCTCCCGGAAGTGGAGGACCGCCGCCAGGCGACTTATTACGAGGCGCACGGCGTGCCGCTTCTGGTGGACTATCTGGCGGTGGAGCTGGACGCACGCACGCGCGTGGTGACGGAGAACGCGCACTGGGTGGCGCTGGTGCCGTTCTGGGCGGTTTGGCCCTATGAGACCATGTTGCTGCCGCGGCGCGCGGTGACGAACCTGCCCAACTTGACGGATGACGAGCGCTTGGCGTTGGCGGATATCCTCAAGCGCTTGTTGACCCGCTACGACAATTTGTTTGAGACGAGTTTCCCCTACTCGATGGGTTGGCACGCCGCGCCGACCGACGACGGCGACTATCGCCACTGGCAACTTCATGCGCACTTCTATCCGCCGCTGTTGCGTTCGGCGACAGTGAAGAAGTTTATGGTGGGCTATGAGATGTTGGCGAATCCCCAGCGCGACATTACGCCGGAACAAGCCGCGGCGCGGCTGCGTGAACTGAGCGAAGTGCACTACCTCGACAGAGGGTGACAGTGCGGAGCGAACTGACACTCGTGTGACCGCCGGGCGATCCAATGCAATGGTTGGATCGCCCGGTTTCGCGGTGCGTCGCTACGGGCGAGCGACGGACGGCAGGTAGGTGTCGTAGGTCGGGTTGAGCGCAGCGTCCACCTGGGTACGGATTTGTCCGCCGGTGACTTGAAGGGGGGTGGCGGTTGCGCTGTCGGGCCGGTTGTCATAGAACTGCGGGAAGTAGCCGACGGCAAAGAACCACACCGTGTAGTCGCCGGGGGGCAGCGCGGGACTGCGATAGTGACCCGTGTTGCCGGGGAAGCTGAAGAGCGGCTCCTGGGGCGGACCGGTGCGGTTGAGCCAAATCGCAGTATTGGGCAGACCCGCGCCGGTGCCGGCTTCTGTGACGCGTCCGCT
>CAKZVN010000160.1 GCA_937922105.1 uncultured Litorilinea sp. | reverse complement strand
CAGCGCATGGACCGCATTCGGGGCCAACGAACCGATGGGCGCAGACTTCCGCGCCTGCGCCAACTTCGGACCGCTCTACGGGTGATAGTACACTGCGCGGGAGGCTTGTCGCGACAAGCCTCCCGCTTGGTGTTAATTTCTACACGCCGGTGTATTTTCCGGCAGAGGGCCTTGGATGTGCGGCAACGTCGCTTTGCTGCGATTATCCAACGTAAGGGAAAGTGGTTCGTCGCGCTCTGTCCTGAGCTAGATGCCGCCAGCCAGGGTGAGACCATTGAGGAGGCACGCAGTAATCTGGCGGAAGCCATCCAACTCTATCTCGAGGTCGCATCGCCGCAAGAATTGGCTTCTCACCCAAACACAATCGCGTCCAAGAACGCGTTGCGGAACTTGCCCGCGGGGTCGTAGCTTTGTAGCAACTCGCGGAAGTCGCCCAGCCGCGGGTAGTAGGATCGCACAGTCGCGGGCGAGAGCGCAAAGAGTTTTCCCCAGTGTGGGCGCGGGCGATAGGGCAACAAACTCGCTTCGATCAGCGGTAACAACTGCGCCACCGCCTCGCGCTTGCCATGCCACGAAAAGTGAATGCCCACCGTATCCTCGCCATACGCCATGCTCATCCACAGCCGGTCCGCAGCCATGCTGCGGATTTCGGAGACCTTGATCACGCCTGCCAGCTTTGGCCCCAGCGCCGCCACCGCGCGCATGGCGTCCGCCGCATAGGCGCGCGGCACAAAGTACTCGGTTTGTAACTCGTCGTCGCCCGGCAAGTGCGCATCGGCGCGAAAGTGCGGAATGCGCTCGTGCCAGGGACCGGGCTGCCCCAACTGCGGCGTACACAGGTCGCTTGCTCCGCCCGAGGGGCGCAACTGTATGGTCGCCGCTTGCCCGCCCAGATACGTGGGCGCAACCGGTCGCGTCGTTCCCGCCGCTACACGGTGCTTGCGCCAGAGTTGGTTGACACAGTCGCTCTGCCACGTGGGAAAGAGGCTGACGCTATACGCGCCGGACATGACCGCGTCGAAGTTCGCCGTCACCTCTGCCAGCGGCACGTCCAGATAGACCTCCTGCTGCACGGTATAGGCAGGCTCCACCGCCAAGGTCACGCGCACCAGCGCGCCCACCCCGCCTAGCCCGACCACCGCGCCCTCAAACGCGGTTGCATCCCGCTCGCGCGAGAACTCCACCACATCACCGTCGGCGGTCACGACTTCCAGCGCCACCACCGCGGTCGCCAAGTTCCCCAGCTTGTCGCCGGAGCCGTGGGTCGCGGTGGAGATCGCGCCTGCCACGGTGATATGGGGCAACGATGCCATGTTGTGTAGCGCCAGCCCCGCGGCGTGGAGTTGGGGCGCCAGCGCGCCATAGGTGATGCCCGCGGGCACGGTGGCGCGGCCCGCGGCGCGGTCAATCTCTACGGGTAGGTCGAGCGCCTCCAGGCTGATGAGCGTCTCCGCGCAATCGGCGATGTTGGTAAACGAGTGGCGCGCACCCACTACCTTGACCTTGCGGCTGTCGCGCACCAGTTCTTGCAGCGCCGCGATGCTCGCCGGACGGTGGACGCGCGGCGCGCCGAAGACCACATTGCCGGCCCAGTTACACTCCTGCGCGGTCATGGGAATGGCTCCTTTTGATTAAGTTGTGCCCTGCTTCCCATTCTAGGGGGTCGTTGGCGGGGCTGTCAAACGATCTCTTAGGGGAGTGGGGTGGGCGACAACCTTGCGGCTACGGCGCGGGGCGCGGCATGTCGTAGATGCGATAGCCGTTGGTGAGCAGCCCGCCGTCCACCGTGATTACTTGGCCCGTGATGTAGCTTGCCGCGTCCGAGGCGAGAAAGACCGCTACCTGCGCGATCTCGCGGGCCAGGCCGAAGCGCCCCAACAGCGCCAGGTCGCTGGGCTGCGCGTCGGCGTCCGCGGGCAGATGTGTCTGGATCGCGCCGGGCGCGATGGCGTTGACACGGATGCCGTACACAGCCAAGTCCTCAGCCATCACCACGGTCAGGGCATCCACCGCGCCCTTGCTCGCGCCATAGGCGACGCAGCCTGGCTGGGGCACGCGGCCGTTGACCGACGAAATGTTGAGGATGACCCCACGCCGCGCTCGTGCCATCACCCGCGCGGCCAACCGGCTACAGTGAAAGACGCCCGTCTGATTGACCGCGATCACGCGGTCCCATGTTTCGGGCGTCACCTCCAGCAAGTGACCATTGGCCCCGGTCAGCCCGGCGTTGTTGACGAGGATATCCAGCCGCCCGAAGTGCGCCACGGTGCCGTCCACCAACTGCGCCACCGACGCGGCGTCGGCGACGTCGGTCTGCACAAAGCGCACAGGCAGCCCGCTCGCGGCCAATGTCTGCGCGGCGGCTTTGCCCAGCGTCGCGTCCACCTCCGCGAGGACAACCCTCGCCCCAGCTTGAGCCAAAGCCTGGGCCGTTGCCAAACCGATGCCGCGCCCGGCCCCGGTCACAATCGCCACTTGTCCAGCCAATACCATACACGCCCCTTTACGCCAGGTCAAGGACCATGTGGGTTTCGTCGTCCGCCACATGGATGATGTCGAAGCCGTAGCGGGCATAAAAATGCACCGCGTCGTGCCAGGTGGAGGTCGTCTCCAGCACCAGACGGCGGAGATCCAACTCGCGCGCATGGGCAACCAAGGCATCCAGCACGCGCCGCCCGATGCCTTGCCCGCGCAGGTCGCGGCGCACGGACATGCGCACGATGCGGCCCACGCCCGGCGCTTCGGGGAGCAGCGCGCCGGTGGCAACCAACTGGTTGTTGCAGTTGCCGACCAGGAAAACCCCACCGGCATAGCTGCGCCCGATGTCGTCCAAGTCGGGGTTGAGCGTCGGGTCGAGCCGGCCCCAACGTTCGCCCAGCCCAGCCAAGATCAGCGCCTTGGCTGCGTCCTGGTCGGACGGCTGCCACAAGCGCAGTTGCAGATGCGACGCCGCGGTCGCTGCGCCACTTGCCATGCAGTTCCCTCCATTCACGCTGCAAATTGCCCGGTGTCGGCTGCGAATTTTAAGGCACGCGCGCGCCTGATCCATGCCATAATACCATGTAGCGTGTGAGTGTTGACGAACCGGAACGACAGATTGTCGCCGGTCGCGCGCCGCAAAACCGTACAGTCAAGGTACTCTACACACAACGACCGCTGCGGCATTCCGGTTCGCGACACAGACCACAAAACCCTTCTCTTCCTTCCAAATTCCGGCGACGCCCTCGACGGACGCCGCCCCTTGCGCCCACATCCGTCCGGCGTCGGGCGGAGGAGGCTGCCATGCAGGCTGGTTGCCGGTCGCGTTTGGGTGTGCCGGTCGCTTGCTCGCTTGTGCTGTTGGTGACGGCAGCAGCGCTGGCTGTGCCGGGGGGCGATTTTGCGGTCGCGGACACGGGCGCGCCTCTCCTGTTTAGCGAACTCCACATTGACCCCCACGCGGTGGCGGACAGCGTGGGCGAATGGATCGAGTTGGTCAACCGCAGCGACGCGACAGTCAACCTGCAACGGTGGACGCTGGCGACCGCCAACGAAGGGCGGCACGAGATCGTCTTTGCCGTCACCGTCGCGCCCGGTGAGGGTGTCCTTGTGGCGCGCAACGGCGACCCCACAGCCAACGGCGGCGTCAGCCCTGCCTATGTCTATGCAGAATTGGCCCTGCCCAATGATAACGGACGCCTGTGGTTGATTGACCCCGCGGGCAACGTCGCGGACGAAATCGCGTGGGGCAGTGACAGCGGGCTGCTCGTTCACAGCGGCGCGAGCTTGGAACGCAGCGGTCGCGATCCGTTGGCGGTCTGGGTCGTGGCACACAGCGTGTGGCCCGGCTCCGCGGGCGACCGCGGCAGCCCCGGTCTGTTCTACCAAGCGCCCACGCCCACCCCGCTACCTACCGATACCCCCATCGCCACGCCGACGCCCACCGACACGGCGCCCCCCTCCCCCACGGCAACGCCGACCGCGACCGCCACGCCGACACCCACGCGCACCCCGCCGCCGGACGTGCCCCCGCGCCTACGGATCAGCGAACTCATGATTGATCCCGCCGCGGTCCCCGACGAGAGCGGCGAATGGCTCGAACTGTTCAACGCCGACACGGTTCCGGTTGACCTGCTGGGCTGGGTCTTGGCCGACGACGGTCGCGACCGCGTGGTACTCGGCGAGAGCTACCTGCTGTGGCCCGGCGCGTATGTCCTGCTGGCACGTAACGGCGACCCCGCGACCAACGGCGGCGTGACGCCCCACCTGCTCTATCGCGGCCTGCAACTG
>CAKZVN010000159.1 GCA_937922105.1 uncultured Litorilinea sp. | reverse complement strand
GCGGGTCGCGCAGCGTCTCCACCAGTTCGTCCACCGCCAGCGGACTCTTGGCGATCCCCAGGCGCTCGGTGACGGTGACGGTGGTGCGCTCGTCGCGCGCCATGTAATAGCGCACCAGCGCGGTCACAGCTTGGAACGGATTGCCGCGCACAAACAGCCCGGCAAAATCCCCCACGCCGAAGATATTGTCGGCGCGCATCCCCCACAACAAGACCGCGGTGGCAATGGTCAACACAAAGCCCAGCAAGAAGAGCGGGGAATAGGGGTCCAATGTAATCCCGAACCAAACGCCGTGCACCCCAGCGGAGAGGTCCAGCAAATAGCCGCCGATGAGTTGGCTGACGCCGCCGATGACGCCCACCCAGGCATAATGCAGCGCCATATACTCCATCTTTTGCGCCGGGGGAACCACGCTGACAAAGAGCAAGCGCCCCGCGCCGATACCCCAGCCCATGTCCGACACACCGACTAGCACGGCAATCGCCAGGGCAATCGGCAGACTTGTCTCGTCCGCCCGCGGCATGATGAACCACAACACCGGCAGGAAAATTTTCATCACCAGCCCGGTGATCATCACCGGCTTGCTGCCGTAGCGGTCCGCGGCCCAGCCCCACGCCAAGCTGGAGACCAGATGGCCCACCAGCGTACCCGACTGCAAGAGCACGACCTCGCCCTCGCTCAGACGCACCACGTCGCGCATAAAGAGCGGCAAGAACGACAACATGGGCACGCTGCCCAGCGTGATCAGCGCCGCGCCCACCAAGTAGCGCATGAAGTTCCGGTCGCGCGCCGCCAGCCACATGCCGCGCCAGTTGGAGCCTTCCCGGCCCGCGTGCGCCACCGCCGCGCCGCCGGGGATACGCGTCGCCGCCCATACCGAGACCGCACCGAACACCACCCCCACCGAGATCAACAACATGTAGCCGTCCAGCCCTGTGGTGCGGTCCAACACAAAGCCCGCCGCAGCAACCGCCGCCAACCCCGCCAGCGTCGTGTAGATGGTGTTGGTCGCGGTATATTTGCCGCGCACCGAGTTGGGAATGTATTCCTGGTGCCAGGGATAAAAGCCGGTCTCGGCAATCGAGCGACAGAGCGCAAAGCCGCCGGTGATCACGGTGACAAAGACCAGCAACCCCACCGGGCCGAAGTGTGCCGCCACCCAGGGCGTCAAAAGCAACCCCGCGCTGATCACCTTGCGGATTCCAAAGAAGACGATATAGGTGCGTTTATAGCCGAAGCGCGCCACCGCGGGCGCAATGAAAAGCGCCACCAAGCCCGTAAACGGAATCAACGACAGCAAGAACCCGATCTGGGTCTTGTCCATCTGCAAATAGCTGAGAAAGAGGACAAAGACCGAACCGAAAAAGGTGAACTGGGCAAAGACTGTGTTCATGGTGTTGGAGAAAATGCTCCACGGCAAGCCGCGCAGTTTCTCCACGGTGGTGGGTTCAGGGGGATTGGCAACAGGGGGATTGGACGAGGATGGTGCGGAAACAGTCATAAGCAGTCCTGCGGCGGCGCGCACATTAGGCGCGCTGGGCCAGTTGCTGCAACTCGTAGAGCCGGTTGAGTGCGTCCAGCGGCGTCAGCGCGTTGACGTCCAGCTTGCGTAACGCTTCCACTGCCGGGTGTAGCTCGGCGAAGAGCGAGACTTGCAGCGCAGCCTTTTTCCCTGTGCGCGGGGAGGTGGTGTCAAAGAGACGGCGCGGGCCGGCGGCGCCGCTGCGCTCCAGTTCGTCGAGAATCTCCTCGGCGCGCCCCACCACCGGGAGCGGCAACCCCGCCAACCGCGCCACATGCACGCCATAGGAGCGGTCGGCCTTGCCCGGAATGATGCGACGCAAAAAGACCACATCCGGCGCGCCGTCACCGGTCGTGCCGCTGTCGTCCACCGCCACATGATAGTTCACCACATGGGGCAAGCGCTCGGCCAAATCGGTCAATTCGTGATAATGGGTGGCAAAGAGTGTCTTGGCGCGCAAGCCGGGATGGTTGTGAATGTACTCGATCACAGCCCAGGCAATCGCCAATCCATCATACGTGGAAGTCCCGCGTCCGATCTCGTCCAGCACCAACAGACTGCGCCGGGTGGCATGGTGCAGGATATTGGCGGTCTCCACCATCTCGACCATAAAGGTGGATTGACCGCGGTGAATCTCGTCGCTGGCGCCGATACGCGTGAAGATGCGATCCACCACGCCGATGCGCGCGGCATCCGCCGGCACGAAAGAACCGATCTGCGCCATGAGCGTGATCAGCGCGGTCTGGCGCAGATAAGTGCTCTTGCCCGCCATGTTCGGCCCGGTGAGCACATGAATGGCGTGCTCCGGGGTGAGGCGCGTGTCGTTGGGCACAAACGGCTCGTCGCGCAGCGTGAGTTCCACCACCGGGTGACGCCCGGCGCTGATCTCAATCGCAGGACCGTCGTCCACGATCGGGCGCACATAGCGATGAGCCAGCGCCACCTCCGCCAGCGCCGCATCCACGTCCAGTTCCGCCAATCCCGCAGCCAGTCGCAACAGTGCGGGCGCGTGCGCGCTGACAGCCGCACATAGCTCCTTAAAGAGCTGCTGCTCGATGCTCAAGCGGCGGTCGTCGGCGTTGAGCACCAGCGCCTCATATTCCTTGAGTTCGGGCGTGATATAGCGCTCGGCGTTGGCGAGAGTCTGCTTGCGGATATAATCCGCCGGGACCTTGTCGCTGTGGGTGTTGGTGATCTCGATGTAATAGCCGAAGACCTTATTGTAGCCGACCTTCAGACTCTTGATGTCCAGCCGTTCGCGCTCGCTGCGCTCCAGATTGGCGATCCAGTTCTTGGCATGGCGGCTCTTCGCCACCAAGTCGTCCAACTCGGCGCTGTAGCCGGGGCGAAAGACCCCCGGTGTGGCAAGCGTGGCAGGCGGGTCGTCGGCAATGGCGGCTTCCAACAACGCCAAGACCTCGGCACACAGCGGCAACTCCGGGGCATGGGGCAGCGGAGCTACCGGGCTGTGCCCGTTTTGTCCTGCGGCGTGCTGCGCCGGCAGATCGCGCAGCGCGGCGACGGTCTGTAACGTCTGGCGCATCCCCACTAGATCGCGCGGCAATGCCACGCCCTGGGTCACGCGGTTGGTCCAACGCTCCAAATCGCCCACGCTGCGCAGCAGTTCGCGCACTTCCAGGCGCAGCACGGTTGCGGTGTAGAAATGAGCCACCCGGTCCAAGCGCCGGTTGATGGCGTCCACATCCAACAGGGGTTGGTTGAGCCGCCGGCGCAGGAGCCGCCCGCCCATGGGCGTCAGTGTGCGGTCCAGCACATCCAGCAGGGAGCCTTTGGCGTCGCCCCCGCGGATGGTCTCGGTCAGCTCCAAATTGCGCCGCGTCGACTCGTCCAGGGTCATGAACTCGCCCACGCTGTAATAATGCAGCCGGGTGAGTTGAGCCAGCGCAGCAGGCTGCATGGCTTGCAAGTACGCAATCACCGCGGCGGCGGCACGCATGGCTTCGTCCGCGCCGTGCAGCCCGAAGCCGTCCAGCGTCGCCACCTGGAAATGGCGCAGGAGCGTCGCACGCGCCGTTTCGGGCGCGACTTGCCACGCCTCCACCGGTGAGATCACCGGCTGCAAGACCGCCAGCAAACCGGCAAGCGGTGACTCGGCGGGCGACCAATCCACCGGCACCAGTTCGCTGGGCGCAAGGCGGCTCAGTTCCTCGCCCACGCGACGCATCACCTCCTCGGCGTGGTTGCCGTCGCGATGTGTCGCTTCGATCTGGGTGGCGGCAAACTCGCCTGTGGTGATGTCGCAGTAGGCGATCCCCGCCACACCGCCGCGCGCATGAACGCTCACCGCTGCCAGATAGTTGTTGCGCTTCTCGTCCAACAAACCCGGCTCGACCAGCGTGCCTTTGGTGATGACGCGCGTCACTTCGCGTTCTACCAGCCCGCGACCCGGCTCCGAGACCTGCTCGGCAATCGCCACGCGATAGCCTGCCTGGATCAGCCGCGCCACATAGCCGTCCACGCTGTGATAAGGGACGCCCGCCAAGGGCACGCGCACGTCGTTGCCCACCGGACGGCTGGTGAGCACCACATCGCAGACGCGGGCGACGATCTTGGCGTCCTCGTCGAAGGTCTCGTAAAAATCACCCAGGCGGAAAAAGAGAATACAGTCCGCGTACTGGCGTTTCAGCGACAGATACTGCTGTCGCATGGGCGTGGTCATAGGCACACAGTCCTTGCGCAGCAAGCAGACGTAGCACGAAGAGGTCGCCGCCGTCCGCCGGCTGCATTGCCCGCGGGGATGCTTCCTTTCGCGACGCTCAGGGCGGGCCGGCTGTGCCGCGGCATGACGTAGGCACAGCGGCTTTGTGGACAACCTCTAGGCATCATGGCGCAGATCGCCGTTGCGATAGCTGTCGGGGCTTTCGTCGAGTTCGCGCGCGGGCTGCGTGCCGGCGACATCGGTTGCAGACGCCGGCGACTCCTCCCGCGGGACGGCGGGTGATGCGTCCATCTCATCGCTCACCTGACCGTTGGCGCGCGCCAAGGCCCGCGCCACCGCGGGCGACACCGCGCGACGCACCAAATCGGTGAGCAGCTCGCTCAGATCGCTTTCCAGGGTCAGCCGGAACTGTGTCGGGTCGAAGGCAGGCGCAGGCGGCTCCTCCGGCTCCGGCGTGGGCGCTTGTGCCGGGGCTGCCTCCTCCGCTTCCTCGCTCCCCCAAAAGACCCTGCTGTTGGGGTCACCGTAGAGGACATAAGCCAGCCACGTCGGGTTGGCGGGCTGGCGGTCACGCACCTGAATGCGCGCGGCGTAGAAGGCCTGCCCCAGGGTCTCGCCCGCCAGGAGCCGGTCGTAGAAGGCAATGGCGAATTCCGCCGCCAGCAGATCGTTGACCTCCCACAGGGTGCCCACAAACGCGCCGGCGCCCACATCGCGCACCAAGCGCTCGGCCCAGCCGCCCAACCCGGTCAAGGTGAAAGCCAGCCGCGCCGTATGGCAGGCGTTGAAGAAAATCAGCGGGCGCTCCTGGCGTAACCCCGCCGCGCGGTCGCCCATCAAGTCGAAAGGCGTGAAGGTTCCGTCGCGCAAGCTCAGGGGCGAGAGATCGGCGTTGGCGCCGTCATAGCGACCATGCCCCGCCAGGTGGAGCAACTGCACCCCGCCCCCGCGCGCCAGTTCGCGCACCTCTTGCGCGGAGCGCAGTGGTCCGGCAACCTCCACGCGTCGCGCCGGCAGTTGGCGGAAATAGGCTTCCTCACGCTGGGCAAAGACCGATTCGTGTCCGGGCGCAACCAGCGCAGCGCGGCGCACATGCACGTGGTCACCGGGGCTGCGTCCCGCCAACCAGCGCGCCACCTGGAACGTCTCAGCCAAGAAACCGGCGCTCTGGGTGCGCCCTGTCACCGGGTCGACGCGCACCGGCTTGACCATCTCCCACGGAATCCACGGCTCGTCGCTGGTGATCAACAACGACGAGATTAGGCCATTGGGATTCTCCGCAGTGCGCCGCCGGGGCAGGATGCGCGTCCAGAACTCCGTTTGCAGCTCCGGCGGGAAGAGATCGCGAAAAAGTTGTTCGCCGATGGCTGCGATGTCGTCTACACCCAGGAGCGCGTCCCGCTCGTCCAGTTGATCCACCGGTCGCGCCGCCAACCGGCCC
>CAKZVN010000158.1 GCA_937922105.1 uncultured Litorilinea sp. | reverse complement strand
GTCATGCAAGGCAGCGGACTGATCTTGGAGGCGTGCTACCTACTCATCGGCTATTGCTTCAACCTGGGCTATCGCCGCGTGGAGTGGAAATGCGACGCGCTCAACGCGCGCTCACGGCGCACCGCGCTCAAACTGGGCTTTACCTTCGAGGGCATCCAGGAGTATCACTACATCGCCAAAGGGCGCAACCGCGACACCGCTTGGTTTCGCATCCTGGACCATGAGTGGCCCGCGATCCGCGCTCGCTTGGCAGCAACTGTTGCCAAATAGCGCCGCAATCTACCCCGGCGCCCAGCACAAAAAATACCACCCGGACAACCGGGTGGCTTTTTTGACGAGGGGGTCTTGCCGGTTAAGACTGTCGGGCCGCGCCTATCCGCGACCTTCCAGCAGCGGGCGGAATTTATAGCCGTAGATGATCTGCCCCTCCGGTCCATCCTCGCGCAGCTTGCGCGTGACCATTTCGACGCGCATCCCGATGCGTACCGCGTCATGGTCTACATCGGTCAACTGCGCGGTGACCATCGGGCCTTCATCCAGCTTGATCAGCGCAATCGTATAGGGCTTTTGATCCTCGTAGCCCTGGGGCGCGTTGTACATGGTGCTGAAGCTGTAGACCTCGCCGCGACCACTCAAGTTTTGCTTAAGGCCCGTCAGCTCGGTCTGCTTAACCGTCGCCGGCATGACTTAGTCGTCCCCCGCTGCACGCAGTTCTACCGCAGGATGGGGCAACAAAAAGGCGAACTCGTAGCGCGGGGCCTCAGCCTGGGGCGCCTGTTCCGCGGCGTCGCGCCCGCAATAAGGGCAGACGCGGCGGGGCGGGAAGACCAGGCGGGTGCACTCCGGGCACACATCGCTCTGTAAACTATATCGTGCTTTCTTGGTTCGCCACATCACCGGAATAGCCATAACGATACGTTGCTCCTCAGTTGCGTTGATTCGGTCCACCGGTCCATTGTCTACGGTCGCCCCTCTGCGCGTATCGTGTGTCGGAGGTGTCGCGACCGGGTGACCGGTGCAATCATTCTATGGCGTCGAGTGTAGCAGCTTTGGACTCTCAATTCCTATCCGGTCGGCGGCGGTGTGATCCTGATAGCTTTTGATAGTTTGACACAACGACGTTGCCGGACAGTTGGGCATATGGAGCGATCCACTGCTGTATTTGATAGGTTTTGACAGTTCTTGTACAAGGTTGGCGAAGCAAATTGCTGCTGTCGGCTCGCCGGTGTTGCCGCGTCGTTGTGGGTGCGGTGATGGGATTGCGCCGCGGTTACGAACTTGCGCATAGCGTACTCGCAAAGCGCCGTGCCGAGACCCGCCAATTGGCGTAGACCCGGCACGGCATTTTGTCGCATAGATTCAGAATATGACAACACCCGGCGCTTTGAGGCGCACTGTGTGCTTGTGTCGCAGTTTATGCTGCCAAAATGTGGGTGATGATGGTTGCCCCGCTGCCGCCGATGTTCTGCGTCATGCCCAACCGTGCGTTGCGAACCTGGTTCGCCCCGGCCCGCTCCGAAAGCTGCAACACAGCCTCGACGATCTGATAGACGCCGGTCGCGCCCACCGGATGACCGCGGCTCTTGAGACCGCCCATGGTGCTGATGGGCAACTCACCGTTGATGCCGATGGCTTCCGGGTGCGCCATGCGCCATCCCTCCCCACGCTTGGCAAAGCCGGTAGCTTCCAGACTCAGCGCACTCATGATGGTGAAGGCGTCGTGCAGTTCGAAAAAGTCCACGTCTTGCGGGCGAATCCCAGCCTGGGCATAGGCCTTTTCCGCGCTGATCTGCGCGGCTTGTAAGAAGAGCGGGTCGCGACGGTCATGGACAGCCAGCGTATCGTTGGCGCTTGCGCCTGCCAGCACCCGCACCGATCCCCAGTGGTGCCCGGTGGTGAACTGGCGCACGCGCTCCGTCGGGACCAGCACCACCGCCGCCGCACCGTCACAGACCGGGCTGCTGTCCATCATGTTGATGGGCGTAGCAATCACCGGCGCGTTGACATAGCTCTTGAGGCTGATGGGCGACTGGAACATGGCGTAGGGGTTGTTGGCCCCGTTGCGGTGCGCGTTGATGCTGAAGCCCGCAAAGGCGTCAATGGGCACATCGTATTCATGCATATACCGCTGCATCACCAACGCATTCAGGCCGACAAAGCTGACGCCGTGCAGCGCCTCGTATTCAGCGTCGGATGCGGTCGCCAGGCCCGCGGTGGTGTCCTTGCCCACGGTATCGGTCATCTTCTCTAGGCCCAACACGATGACCACATCGTGAAAGCCGCTCGCCACCGCCATCACGCCGAAGCGCAGCGCGGCGGCGCCGCTGGCGCACGCGGCCTCAACTTTGGCTGCCTCGATGCCGTATAGCCCGCAATAACCCGCCACCAGCGTCGCCAAATGCTCTTGGTCCAACAGACTGCCGCTGAGCATATTGCCCACAAAGAGCGCGTCCGCAGTCTCAATGCCCGCGTCGCTCATGGCGGCGCTCACCGCGGTATAGGCAATCTCGCGCGCCGAACGGTCCCACAACTCACCCACCGGCGATTGGCCCACGCCGATGATGGATACACTCCGCATAACGCCTCCCGAAAGGTGCTGCCCAAGCAAGTGGTGCGGGTCATACTGCCCGCCTTTTCCCTGAATGCTATGCCCAGGGCATTACGCTGTCTGTAAGCAAGGGCCTATAAGCCGCAACCAAAAGTGCACTTCCTCCGCGCCTGTTAGCTATCAACGATTTGCCGATTCTTTTGGAGTTGGTCACGCTTGAAATTGAGTTCGGCGAGCATTCGCTCAACTTCGGTCACCAGAGGTGATGTGAGTGGTGGACTAATCGTAGGCTGTGGAGCAGGAGCGGGTGACAGACCACCGAGCTTGGGCTTTGCACTTTGCTTCCACCGCCCGACGATCACATAAGCAACGGCAACCAAGATAAACATACAGGCCGAGGAAGCAAACAACTCCGAGTCCGCAGCCGCCGCAGCCGCCACAGCCGATAGCAAAAATAGAGCAGCCATGATTACAAGCATCGAGCGCACACAACCCTTACTCGATAACCCATTGAGGGTAGTTTGCCGTTGATTACGGATGGCTTGCCGTTGATTACGGATGGCTTGCCGCCGATTGAGAGCTTCCAGCCTACGTTTTTCGATGTTGTATTGCGGCAATAAAGGGTCGAGTTTGGCCTGCAACTCCTCAATTTCCTTAGATAAACGCACGATCGCCAGTTCGGCGGCTGTCTTGTCCGTATTCACACGGATGTGCCGTACATCCTGCGCCAGTGGCGCTAGGTAGATTGCGCCGCCTTCACGACGAACCATGTGTTCACTGCGGCAATGCCCGCACGCCAGAATGGCGATATTGTCCGTTACTTGGAGTTTGCCGCCGCATGAGGGGCAGGTAAGTGTGATGAACTCGGACATAGGGGGACCTCCGCTACTCATGAGTGTACATACCGACAGATGGGATCAAAACTGTCCGCTTGAGACGATCTGCCTCACCGGTTCCATTTACTTGAGAATGTAGCTACTTGAGAATGTAGTAGGTGGCGCGCTTTTCGCCGATGCGCAGCAACAGGTTCTTCTCCACCAGATCGGCCAAATCGCGGCGGATGGTCTCCGGGCTGACCTCGGGGACCAGCGCCTGGTAGTCGCTGTTGGTGATGCGCCCGTGGGCCTGCACAAAAGCCAGGGCTTGCTCTTGGCGCTCGTTGAGAAAGAGATGGCGATAGGGCGGCACTACGGGTGAGTCACCCGGCGCGCGCCCGCTGCCTGAATAAAGCGTCACCTTGAAGCCCGCAGCCGTCTCTTCGAAGACTGGTTCGGGCAGGCCTGCCTCTGCCATCGCCGCGATCATGCGGTCAATCCCGTACCCCAGCCGCTCGATGTAGCCCAGGTCGCTCAAGACTGCCAC
>CAKZVN010000157.1 GCA_937922105.1 uncultured Litorilinea sp. | reverse complement strand
TCCTGTGGAATCTCAATTTCCGCGTGGTGGCGGACGGGACTGAGAAAGCCCAATGGGGGATTGTGCGCAACGACTGGTCGCCCCTGCCGGTCTACGAGGCGCTCAAGTCCATGCCCAAGTAAGCTATTGTTCGGATGGTGTCAAGGGGGAGGCCAATCGCCTCCCCCGTGTTGATCCCGTAACGAGAGCGCGTCTCAAGAATCTGGCAAGGTAGAATCCCGACCCGGCTCTCCCCAAACGCGGAGCAAACTGTTGGGCCGCTGCGCCTTCCCCAACCGGGGGAAGGTCAAGAGACGGATCGCCGGGCAAGAAGTGGAGATGCGCCCCGCCGATAAGCCGCCGGGGGATCTGTAGTGCTCCCCCTCGTTTAGAGGAATCAAGGCCTGTATGCGTCGACGCGTGTGGTGGTTTGGTTTGCTCGCCGTGGTGCTATTGGTGGTGCTGAGCGGCTGCGGTCGTCGCGGGCCGGAGCCGACGCCCACGCCGACCAAAACCCCCACGGGAGGCGTGAGCCTGGCTGCGCCCGCCGCGCCCGCGGAAACTCCGCAACCCCCGCCGGCTGCACCCGCCGCCCAAACCGGGAAGACCGTGGCGGTGATCAACACGGCGGTCCTGAATGTACGCGCCGCGCCCAGCGCCGACGCACAGATTGTGGGCACGGTGGAGCAAGGCGCGCAGTATGACGTGATCGGGCGCACGCAAGACAGCGCCTGGATTCAGATCGGTCGCGACGAACGCGAGATCGGCTGGGTATCGGCGCAGTTTGTGGTACTCCAGGTGGTCAATCCCGGCGCGGCGCCGGTTGCCGGGGGACAGCCGGCGCCGCCTGCCGAGGGCGGGCGCTTTCTGCCCGCTACCATGCGTAGCCCGGACTATGGCGCGCAAGCGTTCCTGTGGTGGCGCGAGGAAATTGCAGACCGCGATCTGAATCTCATGCGCGAGGCGGGCTTCGACTGGGTGAAACAGGCTTTCGCCTGGGAGACTATCGAGGGCGCGGGCAAGGGCCGGTTCGACTGGTCGATTGCCGACCGCGTGGTGACACATGTCAACGACTTTGAGTTAAAGCTATTGGCGCGGCTGAGCGTGGACCCGGACTTGCCCAGTTTCTGGGCTGGGCCGCCGCCTGCCAACGCCGATCACTTTGCCGATTTTGCCTTTGCCGTTGCCAGCCGCTATAACTGTACGCCCCAAGCCATCGGCTGTATCCAGGCCTATCAGATTTGGAATGAGCCGAATCTGGCGCGCGAATGGGGCAACCGGCGTCCGAACCCCGCCGAATATGTGGAGTTTTTACGCAAGGCCTATGCCGCGATCAAGCGCGCCAATCCCAATGCCATTGTGATCAGCGCGGGCATGGCTCCTACCGGCGACGACAGTGAGATCGCCATGCCCGACGATGTGTTCTACGAGCGCATGTACCAGGCGATGGGCGGCAACAGCAACGGCTATTTCGACATGCTGGGCGTGCACGGCGCGGGCTTCGCCGCGCCGCCGGAGTTGGATCCGGCAGAGGCGGCAGCCAACCCGCGCTATGGTGGCTATCGCTTCTTCAGTTTCCGCCGCGTCGAGGATATTCGCGCCATCATGGTGCGCTATGGCGACGCGGACAAGCGCGTGGTTTTGCTGGAGTTCGGCTGGACCTTCGACCCGGTGAACCCCTCCTATCGCTGGCACGGCGCGGACGCAGGAATCACCGACGTGGTGCAGGCGGACTATCTGCGGCGGGCGTTTGTCTATGCCAAAGAGAACTGGCGTCCGTGGATTGGGCTGATGAGCCTGCTCACCATGCCCAACTTGGACTGGATCGAGGAGGGCGACCCGCGCTATGAGGAGCAGTACTGGTGGGCGATTATGGAACCAAGTCGCATTGACGAACTCAAACTCCGTCCTGCGTTTGTGGTGTTGTGCATTTACTTCAACGCCGAAAAGGGGCAACGCTGTAAATATGACCCCAACTAGGGCGGCATGAGGTTCGATGAATGAGGCCCAGGACTAAACCCTGGGCTGGACAACAACGCCCCCTGAAGGAGACTCGAGGAGATAGCTGGGTCCGTTTGGGCGGGCGTTGTTGGGAGCCGGGCGGTTTACCGTGCGGCGCTCGCTTGTTTTCACGCGCCGGAAAGCTTGCGGCTCGTCGGCGAGTTACTGCCCGCTGGTGAAGCCGAAGAAGAGTTGGATGGCTTCCTCGGCGATGACCGCGATGACCTCGGTCCAGTCGGTGGAGCCGTCGCCTGCGAGCGCGGCGAGTTCGGCGGTCTCGAATTGCCAGAAGCCTGCGGCAAGGCGCGCGCCGAGCAGGCCTCCGGCGATGACAAGAAGTAGTGACAGACGAAGTACGAAGCGTTTGGTGCGCATAATCCTGGACGGTGTACGCTGGATTCGGCTCCGGAAGCCCTTGCCGGAGATTTGCGTTCACGCGGGTTTAATGATATATTGTGGAATACAAAGTGACAAAGTTGTGGGTGAGTAGCTCAGCCGGTTAGAGCGCACGGTTCACATCCGTGAGGTCGGGGGTTCGAGCCCCTCCTCGCCCACCAGAAGAGGGCGACAGTCTGTGAACAGACTGTCGCCCTCTTGGTTTCGGCGGGTGGCTCGCGTGCGCTCGGCCTAGCAGCCGCCGCGGATCACGCGGATGAACGAGGAGATGAAAGGCAGGCTCAGCGTATTGTTCAGCTGTTCCGGCGCGGTAGCGGGGGCTGCTGTTAGGGTCGTCATTGCAGGTTGGACGCTGTGAAGGTAGCCGCCGTGAACGCCCACGGTGGGGCCTTGACTGCTCCCTGCGAGCGGTTGGCCCAGCGCGCCGACCATGCGCGCATTGTTGCTGGGATAGACGTTGACGCCGCCGCCGGAGGTGAGTACGCCGCGGCAAGCCAGGTCAAAGGCGAAGGAACTCTGCGCGGCGGCAATCCCGCCGCCCACCAGCGCGAGCAGCACCACAGCCAAGAGCAAGGCCCACCCGCGCGCGAGGACGCGTCGCGAGCCATGTGGAACGATGGGGTTGGACAGTCGTCTGTTCATGGCGGGTTAGTCGTAACGATAGAAGACAATGAACTCGAAGCGACAATCCTTGCGCGCGCCGTTGGTGTCCCAGATGTCCACCAACAAGACGCCCTGGCTGCCCGCAATACCGGTGAAGACCGGCTCGTTGCAGGAAGGCGTGACGATGGCGGTGAAGTCGGCGCGATTGTAGTTCACGCCGGGCATGGTAATGGCATACTCACCGACGTTGTCGCGGCTGCTGTTGAAGTTGCGCCCGGACTCACGCGCGCCTTGCGCGGTGACAACACCGACCGCAACGATCTGGGCGATGTCACGGCGCGGCATATTGTCAATGGTGCTTGCGTTGCGCGCATAGAAGGCGTAGGGGACGTAGTTGATGGGCTGGCGCGGGGTGGTGACTTCACCGTTGAGAACGATCTCCAGCCAGAGTTCTTGCCCGTTGAAGAGATTTTGGAGGTTGCCGAAACCGTTGGTGTCGCCCAGACGTGTGTTAAAAACGCCGTCTGCGTTGGTGCCGATGGTTTTGTCCTCGAACCAGAGGGGGCTGCCACCCGTGGGCTGTCCATAGAGGCGGAAGCTGGCGGCAAAGACGGCGTTGGCGCGTGGCGCGTTGCTGTTGGGGTCGAAGAGTTGGCCCTGGTAATGGATGACGGAAGCGGCATCGGCGCTGACCGTAACGACTTTCGGCGCAGCCGGCAAGGGGGGCTTCCTCGTCACGGGCATAGGCGCCGTGGACGGTCAGCACGGTGACGGTGAGGAGCACACCGACCAGCAGACCGGCGGTCTGGCGCAACAAGTTGGACATTGGATTCTCCTTTGCGAGACAGTGGGCTGGAAGCAGAGTGCACACCGGCGACGCGATGACGAGGTGGGAACCGGCACAATGTGAACTCGGCTCATAGCATACTCCCGTAATTCACTGTGCGCAAAGATGTTGCATAGCTTATCGGCCCGGTCGAGAAGATGGGAAGCCCGACAAGGCGTAGTGCGAATTTGTGAATTATTCCGCAGACATGGCGGAAATTGGCCTGACCTGGTAAGCTGTGTTACACTTTTCGCCACTTTGACCTGCCGGTCCCCATCTGACCAGGGAGTGTGGGAGGAGACATGACGTTGTCGCAACGAGGGATGTTGGGTGCTGTTGCCGTTTTGCTGGCTGTGGCAGTCATGGTCGCGGCGTGTGCGCCCAACCCGAGAACCGAGATCATTTCGCCGCAATTGGGCGCGCAACTCCATGCGCGTGAAATCAGCGGCGCGGTTGTGGCGGTGCCGACACCCGAACCGCTGCGCATCGCCACCATGAGCGAGGAGGAGATTTACGCCGGGTTGCCGGAAGACTTCGCGGCTGCGTTGGCAGCGGCGAACCCCGCACGCGGCGAGACACTGGCTTTGGCCAATGGCTGTATCGGCTGCCATGTGTTGGACCCCAATCAGATCATGAGTGGGCCGACCTGGTATCACATGGGCGATACGGCGGCGAATCGCCGGCCCGGCGTCAGCCCGGCGTTCTACATTTATGAGAGCATTATCGCGCCGAATGCCTATGTGGTGAGCGGTTACCCGGCCAATGTGATGCCGCAAAATTACGGTGACACCATCAGTTTGGAGGACCTGGCGGACCTGGTGGCTTACTTATTGCAGCAACACGAGTAGGGCCGCGGACCATTGTTGTCTTAATGCTCGAACCACTGAGCAGGCAATAGACCAAGTGTCAAGGGTAAAACGGGCAGCCGGCGAGGCTGTCCGTTTTTGTTGCCGTATGGCGGGCGTGGGGTGTCTCGGAACGCTCCGGCTCCGTTTCTTTTCCGGCCCGCAAAATTACTTTCCTTCTCACCCTGGTTCGGTGCTATAATGCCCGAGATGGCACGACAACAGGTTTCCCAGGTGGTTGCGGAGCGGCGCTGTCCCAATTGTGGGACACGGGTCGCCCGGGACGCCGAGAGCTGCTTCATGTGTGGTCACGATCTGCGCATCCAACGCAAGCGCAGGCAACGCGTTTCTTGGGTGGATGCTCTCTTGGTCGTGGCGGTTTTGGCGGTGCTGGTCGTCTGGTGGCGCATCGCTGCGCAGCCGCGCCCGGAACAAGGCAACGATCCCCAGGGACTGGCGGTGATTTTGCCCGACGACGTGCCGCTGGCAACCCCCACCCCGGTCGTCACACTGGAACCGGCGACGGCGGAACCGCCGACGCCCACCCCCATTCCCACTCCCTCGGCAGGTGGGGTGATCCGCCACACGGTGCGCGCCGGCGAGACCCTCTTGGGCATTGCGGCACAATACAACGTCACGGTGGAGGAAATCCAAGCCGCCAACAGTTTGACCGGGGTATTGATTCGCGCCGGGGATGAATTGATCATTCCTGTGCAATTATCAACGCCCAGCAGCGACCCCGCTGCCGCCGAGACACCGGGCACAACCGTGGAGTCGCGCTTCGAGTATACGGTGGCGCCCGGCGACACAGTGGTCTCGATTGCGGCGCGCTTCGGCAGCACGGTGGATGCCATCCTGCAAGCCAATGGCCTGCGCAACAACGATTTCATCCGGCCCGGTGATGTCTTGTTGATCCCGGTGCGTGAAGTGCCTGCCGAGGTCTTGGCTGCCGGGCCTGCCGAGGATGCGCCGGCAAATCCGCCGTTTTACCCCGAGCCGCGCTTGATCGGCCCGCCGGATGATGCCACGCTGCCGCGCACGGAGCCGATTCTCATGCGTTGGGTGAGCGTGGATGTGCTGGCTCCCAATGAGTGGTATGTCTTGCTCATCTACCCCATCAGCGGCGCGGCACGAAGCTTCCCCAGTATTTGGACCAAAGCCACCAGCTTTCGATTGGACGGCGACCTGGCGCCCGGTGTGGGCGAGAGCGCAACCTATGTCTGGCGGGTTTCCGTGGTGCGCGTCAAGCCGGGCGTCAACAATCAATATGCACTGGAGCCGGCAAGCCCACCCAGCGTGCTGCGCAGCTTTAGCTGGCGCTGAGCCGGCCGTACGCCTGGACAGCGTGCGTAGCCCGGCTGCGTTTCCCCATCCACCCCATCCACCTCTGTCCGGTCGGTGCACCGGCGCACCATTGTGGGAGAGTTCCGCATGACCCATTCGACGCCACGCTTGACCCATGTCTGGGTCGAGGCCCCGTTTTATTCCGACGCGCTCTCACTGTTGCCGGCGGGTGTCACCGTGCTCCATGCCGGTGACGCCGGTGTGGTGCAAGAGGCGTTGCCCGCGCAGGCGATTCTGGCTTCGTCCATCGTGCGCTACGATGCGGCGCTCTTCGCCGCGCTGCCCAATCTGCGCATGGTGACGCGCACCGGGATTGGCGTGGACAATGTGGACCTAGACGCCGCGACCGCCGCCGGGATCGTGGTCTGCAATACGCCCGACGGCCCGACCGAATCCACCGCGGAGCATACGGTCGCCATGTTGCTCAATCTCGCCAAGCGCATCAAACAGGGCAACGATAACCTGGCGGCAGGCAAGTTCGGCCCGCGCAAACCACCGTTGCTGGGCGTGGAGGTGCGCGGGCGCACGCTGGGCTTGGTTGGGCTGGGGCGTATCGGGCGGCGCGTGGCTGCCATCTGTGGCAAGGGCCTGGAGATGCGCGTCATCGGCGCGGACCCGTTCGTGAGCGCCGAGCAGGCCGCGGCTTGGGGCGTGGAGCTGTTGCCGCTGGATGACGTGATCGCTCAGGCTGATTTTCTCAGCCTGCACGCGCCGGTGACGCCGGAGACCCTGCACTTGATGAACCGCACACGCATCGCAGCCATGAAACCGGGTTCCTTCCTGCTCAATCTGGCGCGCGGGACGCTGGTGGACGAAGCTGCGCTCCTGGAGGCGGTGGACAGCGGTCATCTGGGCGGCGCGGGGGTGGATGTCTTTGCTGTGGAGCCGCCGGATGTTGCCAACCGGCTGCGCAATCACCCGCTCATAGTGGCGACGCCCCATAGCGCATCGGTGACCGTGGAAGGGCGCATCCGCATTGAAACCATGGCGGTGGAGCGCGTAGTCGCCTATTTTGCCGGCAAGCAACCGCCCGACATCGTGAACCCCGCGGTGTTGAGCGCAGGGACCTTGCGCCGCGGCTAGACGGCGCAGCGGGACGCGCCGATCCGGTCCCCCACCGAAACTAACGCGAGCGTGCAGAGGGCGTAGCCGGCAGGGCTACGCCTTTTTCGCGCAGGGCATCCGGCAATTTTCGTAGCGAACCCGGTTAAGAATTCATGGAAAGCGCGTAACTTTGCATAAATCTGTGCGTCTTGGTTAACAAGAAGTGTCGCATTATGGGCTGTGTATGACGAAAAAATTGTGCGGTGCGCACGCGCCACCAAAGTCGCAGCCCATCGTTCCTGTGAACCGGCAGGGAAAAGACGAGACAGATTGCATGACCATCAACCGACTGAATGACCCAGGGAGCCAAGAAGCGCGACCCCAAGCCAAACTGATTGCCCGCGTCGCTGCCGACGGCGCGACGTCCGACTACTTTCTGAGTTTTCCTGTGCCCGATCCCGCTGCGCTTGTGGTATGCGCCCCGGCGAAGCTGGTCTTGGGCGACGGCACGGTGCTGGACCTGGGCGTGCTCTGCGCGCCGACCGAGACCACTTGGGCGCGCGACCGCGTCGTGACCCTTGCCGAGGCGGTGCCGGTCCACGACGGTCAAGAAGCTACGCTGGTGTGGGGGGTGCACACCTATATGGCGGAGGTGCTGGAGGCGGCGGTAGGCACGGCTGCCACCCAGGCGGTCCAGGCAACGCTCAGCGTGACGCCCCATCCCGACCAGCCGCTGGTTGTGGTGGTACAGGGGCGCGTCGCGCATATGCCGCCGCGCCGGCGCATTCGCTTGGACGGGGACGCGGGCAATTATGAGTTTTGGTCGCCTGCGCCGACGACCAAGTCTGCCGGCGACGGTCATTTCGAGACGCTCTTTGGCTATCCCAAGCCCGGCGAATATACCGTGAGCGTGGACTTGATTGACGACGCCGGTTATTGGGTCGAGACGCTGGCGCGGCAGACCTTTACCGTGGCGGAGCCGATTGCCGACCCCCTGAGCGCGGCAGACGCGCCGGAGGGCCTGAGCGAGCGGACGGAAAGCCAGGGACCGGAGGAGGTCGCGGTGGCAGCGCTCCCGCCGTGGCTGCCCTTCCGCTATGCGCGCCCGCTCTGGGCATGGGCACGCACCTATACGCAGCCCGGCGGCACGGTCGTCTCACGCAGCCTGGCTTTGGGAACCTATCTCGCCATCCGCCAAGAGCGCATGGTGGGGGGCCAACTTTGGTTCCAGACCGGCGGCTTCGATTGGATTCCCGCCGCGCATGTGGCGCTGTTGACCCCGTCGGACCTGCGCGGGGTGGAGTTGGCAGGCGTATCGCCCACCCCGGAGCCGGAACCGGAGCCGAACCCGGATAACCTGCCGCGTGGGGTGGTGACCGCAACGGTGCTGAATGTGCGCAGCGGTCCCGGCACCCAGTTTAGCGTGGTAGATCAGCTGCGCTACGGCGCGGTGGTGGTGATCTATGCCCAGCAGGTGGTGGCGGGCACAACTTGGTATCGGATCGGTGCCAACCGCTGGGTACATGGCGGCTGGATTCGCCTGCTGAGCAACCAACCGCCCGACCCCACGCCGTTGCGCCGCGGGATTGTGACCGCGGATGTGCTCAATGTGCGGGCGCGGCCCGGGGTGAGCGCCGACAATCCACCAGTGGACCGTCTTCGGCGCGGGGCTGCGGTCTTGATCTATGCCGAGACGGTGGTTGCCGGCGCGACCTGGTATCGTATCGGCGTGGACCGCTGGGTCCACAGCGCGTGGGTGCAGTTGGTGGCGGCGTTGAGCGATGCCGACCCGGCTGCGTGTGACCCGCTGCAACTGCCGGCGCGCGCCACGCCCCCCGCGGCCAAATTGCCCGTGGGTTGGGTGGTGACCTCGACGGTGAATGTGCGCGCCGCGCCCAGCACGGCGGCGGCGGTGGTGGGGACTCTGGCGTATAAAGCGCGCATAGACATTTTGGAGGAGCGCACTGTGGCGGGGCAGCGCTGGTATCGCATCGGCAACGAGCGCTGGGTCTTTGCCGCCAACATCGGCGCGGCACGCTTTAAGGCGCGACCGTCCGGCATCCGTGCCAACGAGCGCTGGGTCGGCGTGAACTTGAGCGAGCAGACGGTCGTGGCGTATGAAGGGGACAAGCCGGTCTATGCTGCGTTGGCTGCGACCGGGTTGCCCAAGACCCCCACGGTGCGCGGGGTCTTCCGCACATGGCTGCGCTTGGTCTCGCGGCGCATGTCGGGTGGCTCTGCCGCAACCGGCGGCTACTACTATCTGGAAGAAGTGCCGTGGACCTGTTATTTCTACAGCGGCTATGCGCTGCACGCAGCCTATTGGCATGATGCCTTTGGGCGCCCGCGCAGTCACGGTTGTGTGAACCTCAGCCCCTATGATGCGTGGTGGATCTTTCAGTGGAGCGCGCCCGGCGGGGCCAACAGCCCGGCGGTCTTTGTCTACAACTCGTAGCGCGGACTGTGATCGGCGGCAGCGCGCCGGCGATCAGCATAAACAAAGCGGGGTCTGTCGCGCAATGACGGCGACAGGCCCCGTTGCTTGTCCGACGGCTGTTTAACGGATTTCGAGGAGTTCTACCTCGAAGATGAGGGTGGCGTTGGGCGGGATGACGTTGCCCGCGCCGCGCTCGCCGTAGGCCATGTTGGGCGGAATGATCAGCTGGCGTGTGCCGCCCACCTGCATCCCGGCGACGCCGAAATCCCAGCCCGGAATGACCTGACCCATGCCCAGGTTAAAGCTGAAGGGTTCGCCGCGGTCCAGCGAGGAGTCGAACTTGCCGCCCTCTGCCAGCCAGCCGGTATAGTGGACAACGACCACTTGGCCCGGCATGGGAGTCGGCCCCGCGCCGACAACGATATCGGCGTATTTGATGCCGCGGCTGTTGGTGGTGTAGGCCGCTTCGTCCAGGGTCGTGGGCGCGTCGGGCGCGCCAGGCTGGATGTCCACCAGTTCTACGTCAAAGACCAGGGTCGCGTTGGGCGGGATGACGCCGCCGGCGCCGCGCTCCCCGTAGGCAAGGTCGGGTGGGATGACCAAAATGGCCTGTCCCCCCTGGTTCATCATGGCGATGCCTTCGTCCCAGCCGGGAATGACCATACCCATGCCGAGCGCGAAGCGGATCGGTTCGCCGCGGTTATAGGAGCTGTCGAAGACGGTGCCGTCCTGGAGCGAGCCGGTGTAATGGACGGTGACGACTTGGCCCGGCTGCGGCTTGGGTCCGGTTCCGGCGGCGACTTGGGTGTATTGTAGACCGGATGCTGTGATCACGGTGTTCTCCCTATCTAGTGGTGTGGGGGTGGGGGCCGGCGTAGCCGGTGCGACGGCTTGGGCCGGCGAGGGCACGGTGGCGGCGACCGGTGTGGGGGTGGGCGCTTCCCCGCGGTTGCAAGCCGCCATGAGCAGGAGTACTAAACCGAGTGTGGCGAGACGCGCCAAGTGCGCTGAAAGACGCGGCATAGGTGACTTACTCCTTGCCTGCGGTTGCGTAGTGCGGGGAAAGGGGGTGCGGTCTGGCAGCGCCGATCCAGGGGCCGGGCGGCTCCGGCGGCAAGGCGCTCCACCGTTCCGCGGTGCGGACAATGCGGAAGCCCCGCGCCTGATAGTTCGCCAGCGCATGGGGATGGTCGAGGGTGCATGTATTGACGGTGACGCGCTGCGCGCCTGTCGCCCAGGCGCGTTGGACCGCGCGTGTGAGAAAATAGCCCCCCATGCCGCGGCCTGCATAGGCCGGCAAGAGGCCGAAATGGGCGATGTCAATCGCGCCGTTTTCGCCGGGGGCCAACTCGAAGTAGCCGGCAGGCGCGCCGCGCAGATAGGCGGCCCAAGTCTCGAAACCGGGTCGGCTGACATAAGCCAGCCACTGGGCATAAGTCCAGTGGAAGCTGACCATCCAGTACCAATCACCGCCGATGGAGCGGTAGAAGAAGCGGTTGTACTCCGGCGACGGCTCTTCCACCTGGCGAATTTCCAACTCCGGGAAGTCGCGGCGCGACGGGCGCAGCTGGGCGGGGTCAGTCATTTCCAAATAGGTGACGATGACGCGGATAAGTTGGGATGTGTCGGACGGTTGGTCCGTTGCGCTGGGTGTTGTCATGGTGGTCAGTCTAGCAGGCTGTTGAACGTATGCCAAACCGTCAGTCGCGTTAGGCGAGATCGCTGCGCAGAAGAAACCCGATGGATAACGCCAAGGCATAGAGCAAGGCCAAGCGCGCGCTGCCTGCCAACGCCGCGTTGAGCGTCGGGCCGTCTTCGGCGCGCTGGACGGTGAGCGCCAGGCGAAGCGCGGCGGGTATGGTGACCAACGGTAGAAACATCCAGGCGCCGCCACCGCCCATCCAGAGCAACAGGGGGGCGAGATAGGCGATGGCAAGCAGGAAGCCGTACTCCGCGCGTGCGCCCGTGCGCCCCAACCGTACCGCCAGGGTGTATTTGCCGGCGCGGCGGTCGGTCTCAATGTCGCGCAGGTTGTTGACCACCAGGATGTTGGTGATGAGCGCGCCCAGGGGCAGCGAAGCGACTACCAGCGCCGGCGTCACCGTCAGGGCCTGGACGTAGTAGGTCCCGCAGACCGCAACCGGGCCGAAGAAGATGAAGACTGCGAGATCACCCAGGCCGAGATAGCCGAAGGGTTTGGGACCGCCGGTATAGGCCAACGCAGCGAGCAGCGCCGCAATCCCCACGGCAAGGATGGGAAGACCGCCCACCCACACCAAATAGAAGCCGACCAATACCGCCAGGCCGAAGACCACCGCCATGCCCCGGCGCATGGCGGCTGGGCTGAGCAGACCGGCGGCGGTGACGCGCGTAGGACCGAGCCGCTCCGGGGTGTCGGCGCCCTTGAAAAAGTCGAAGTAGTCGTTGGCGAGGTTGCTGCCGATCTGGAGCAGGAGCGCGCCGGTTAAAGCCGCGAGGGCAGGGCCGGCGGCGAAGCGATCGTCGGCGAGCGCAATCGCAGTGCCCAAGAAGACCGGAGCCAGGGCCGCAGGCAATGTCTTGGGACGGGCAGCCATGACCCAGGCTTGTGCCGTGGACGGGCGGATTGTGTGCGCGCGGGTTGCCGGCATACGTTGACTGATTGCGCTACTTGTCGCGTAGATAGGCGAGGATGGCGCGCAGTTGGTCGTCCCGCAGGTCGGGGCGACCGCCGCTGGGCGGCATCACCAAGCCGGTGCTGTTGCGCGGGTCGTTGATGGCGACACCGGCGCGGATGAAGGCAATGGCCTCTTCGTCGCTCAGATCATGGACGATGGGGGAATCCACCAGCGAGTTGCCCAGATGCTGGAGACCGCGCGCATCCGGACCATGACAGACGGCGCAGGCTTCGGCATAGAGGCGCGCGCCGGTGGCAAGGTTGGCGTTGCCTGCGGCGACTTGCGGTTGTGTCGAAAGCGGGGTTTGCTCACCTGCCGGGCGCTCAACCAGGCTGAGGGTTGCAGCGGTGGTCTGGCGGTGTTGCTCCACCATTGCGGCAAAGGTAAAGACGACCAGGCCAATGGAGAGAGCGACCTGGACCCACGGCATCCCGCGGCGCTCGTCGTAGTGCGGCTCCCCCGCGGTGATGGCGATGAGCGACATGACGGTGATGATAAAGAAGCCACTCATCGCGAGGAAGGGGATGGTGATAAAACCCCACCAGTTGATCCAGGCAATTGTACAGGGGACGCCGGTGAGACAGGCTGTGGGCGGGCCGAAGAGTTGGGTTTTTTCCAACAGATAGTGGTAGGTGGAGATGCCCTGACCCAGCAAGGAGAAGGGCAACACGTAGTAGGGCAGATTGCTGTCGCGGCGCAGTATCCCGATGGCGATCATGCCGGCTAGCGGGTACATGAGAATGCGCTGGTACCAGCAGAGGTCACAGGGCAGATAGCCCAGGACGTTGCTGAAGTAGAGGCTACCCAACATGGCGACCCAGGCCGTGATTAGGGCAATGTAGAGGCTGCTGCGGTTGAGCAGGTCGCCGATACTAAAGTCTCGCATGATGATACTCCCTCACTCGCGCCGCGGCGCCGCCGGCGGGTGCGGGCTATGTCGCCTGTTTTTCGTGTGGAACATGGGCGTGGTTCGGCGGCTCGGCAGGCAAAATCACGGAACGGGGGATGGCGTGGCTCTCATCGGGGATGAAGCCGTAGGCGCGCGAGACGATGTAGAGGGGCCGGCCCTTCACTTCGTCGTAGATGCGTCCCAGATACTCCCCGATAATCCCCAGAAAGATCAACTGTACGCCACCCAAAAAGAGAACGCTCACTAGGGTAGTGGCTTGGCCCAAGAAAAAGTTGTTGCCCGACAAGCGCAGGATGATGGTGACCAAGATGCCCAGCAGGCTTAAGGTCGCCATGCCGAAGCCCAGATAGGTTGCCAGTTGGAGCGGCACATAGCTGAAGCCGGTGATGGCTGAGGTCGCCAATTTGATCATCTTGCGCAGCGGGTACTTGGTTTCGCCGGCGAAGCGCTCGGCGCGTTCATACTCGATGCCGATTTGGCGAAAGCCTACCCAACTGCTCAGCCCGCGCATGAAGCGGTGCTGCTCGCGCAAATGGCGCATGGCTAAGACTACACGGCGGTCCATCAACCGGAAGTCGCCGGTGTCCAGGGGAATGTGGATGTCGGTGATGCGCTGGAGCAGGCGGTAGAACAGCCCGGCGGTGAGCAACTTGAATTTGGTTTCGCCCAGGCGTGAGATGCGACGCGCATAGACGACTTCGTAACCGGCGCGCCATTGCTCGATCATGCGCAGGACCGTCTCCGGGGGGTCTTGGAGATCGGCGTCCATGACAATGACGGCGTCACCCTGGGCAAAGTCGGTGCCGGCGGTGATGGCGATCTGGTGCCCGAAGTTGCGGCTGAAGTCCAGAACCTTGACGCGCGGGTCGCGCGCGTGCAAGTCCAGCAACAACTCCAGCGAGCGGTCGCTGGAGCCGTCGTTGACGCAGACCAATTCCCAGCTTTCACCGGTCTGGTCCATGATGGCGACCACGCGGCGATAGAGTTCGGGAATGACGGCTTCTTCATTCCAGATGGGGACGACAATGGATAGGGTAGGACGCGTCTGTGCGCCGGAACCGGTCATGGCAGATATGGTAAATCATGGCGGATTCTTGTCAAAATGGCCTATAGGACCGGCAGGGGATTCTTGGGTAGCGGGGAGTACATCCCTGCTATGGCGGGGTAAATTGACGCACCGGTGGTGAACTGCTAGACTGACTCCGACCGGTGTCGAAACCATGGGCCGCGCCGGACGTCGTGGAAGTGCACACAAGCGGCATTCTGAAGAACGAACCGATGAATGGATGGCATGACAGAGAGACCGTTTTCTTTGCAGCGGACGCGGCTCCCGCGCCCTACGGCTGAGTTGGCGCAGAGCCGCCCGCGCTTTTTGCGCGACGCGGGCCGGACGCCCGCAACCGCTACACCGCTGGCGGATGTGACGACCAAGCAGACGATTTTCGGTATGTTGGACCAGCCGGGCAGCGTGCATGTCTTTCGGGCGGATTGCCCGGCGGGTCAACGCTTGCGCGCCCAGGTGTTTGCCCCGAGCCTGCAAGGGGGTCGCGCACTGGTGCCCGCGCTGGCGCTGGTGGCGCAAGGCGTGCGTACCGGCGTGGACGGCCCGGAGATCCCCGTGCCGTTGCCCGCGGGCTATGGCGCGGTGAGTGTGGCGCCGGCTGCCAAGTTGGCTGATCCCCTGGTGGACCGGCTGACCGGCGCGCAGTTCTTGGCCGGCCCGCTGGTGGATGAAGTCACGCTGGTGGGCGGGCGCTGCTATGTGGTGGTCTGGAGTCCGGACAAACAGCCGGGCAAGTATCTCTTACAGGTGGGCTATGCGCCGAGCCGGGTGGGCCGGCTGGCGATTGCAGCGGCTTGGTGGCGGATTCGCGGCTGGTTTGGGTTGAGCCGGACGGGCGGGGTCGTGGCGCTGCTGGCGGCAGCGCTGGTG